>JAJBUH010000127.1 GCA_020860445.1 Bacteroidales bacterium
ATTTCAAGCTTCTGCTAAATTACTATCACCGACGCTTGCGTGATACTCCTACAGGGTTTCATCGTTATCTTTATACCAAAATCAATTGGGATGCCCGATTGATTGGGATAAAGGCCTTACCCACTTGTTTCTTGATGAGGTGCATAGATATTCCAATTGGTCACAGGAAATCAAGATGATATATGATTCGATCCAAGACCTGAAAATAGTTTACACAAGCAGTTCGATGCTTGAGATTGAGAAATCCAAAGTAGATTTATCTCGACGCCAATCTGTCTATCACCTATGCGGATTATCGTTCCGAGAATTCCTGGAATATGAAGGAGTATTGACTCTACCCCCATTCCCCTTGGATGAAATACTGGAAAAGCATGTGGCCATCGCTATGGACATAACTGCGAAGATAAAACCTTTGCCCCTCTTTGCTGAGTATCAGCACCACGGTTACTATCCTTTCTACAAGGATTCTTCGATTGATTTCCTTTTGCATCTCTTAAGAGTGGTGCAAAATGTCATAGAGATAGACCTTCCCGCGGTATGCGATATCTCCTATGTTACTGTAGAGAAGACCAAGCAGTTGTTGATGTACATTGCCCAAAATCCTCCTTTCGAGCCCAAACTCAGCACTCTGTTTAAAGCCATAGAGATGTCGCGTGATAATGGCTTAAAGCTTATCAATTTGTTGGAGAAAGCGGATTTGCTTATGCTCTTTTCTACTAAGAAGCTTAATTACAAGCAACTTGTAATCCCAGAAAAGATACTCCTCCAGAATGCGAATATTATGAGAGCCCTATCTGAAAAGAATAGTTCGGGGAGTGCGCGTGAGGCATTCTTCTTAAATCAATTGAGACAAGCCCACCAGATGAGGATGCCACCATCGGGAGATTTCTTTGTTGACGAGAAATACACATTTGAGGTCGGAGGACCCAACAAGACCTTTGACCAAATCGCCAACCTCCCCGATAGTTTCTTGGCGATAGACGACATTGAAATCGGTTATGGCCACCGCATCCCCCTTTGGATGTTTGGCCTCCTCTACTAACGCCACCAGCGTCAGCAGCGGCGGGGCGACACCCTCGCCAGCCCATGCCGCAAAAGCTAATTTCGCCATTAAGGCAGCGTAGCCCCAGTGTGGCCGCGCCGCCCTCGGCGCAATGCAGCGTGCGGAACAGGGGACAGGAACTTGTTCCACCCCTCCCCCACCCGCAGCAATGCGGAACAGGGGACAGGAACTTGTTCCACTCCTCCCCATCCGCAACCCATACCAATAAATTCGGAGATGCCCCCGCTTGCTGGGGCATCAACAAGGGTTGGCTATAGCCACATAAAATTGACAGGCTGTGTGATTATTTACGGTTATAGCCGCAAATAATCACACAGCCTGTTGGTGGCCCAGCAAGCAGGGCCACCTCCGAATTTACTGGCGCATCGCCCACCCTCCTCATCTTTCCCCATTTGCCTTTGTTGTTTAAATAAATTGTCGTAAATTTGCGTTGAATGTAGAAACATTAAAGATATGGAAGCCAAATCTCTCAACAAAGCCCAAATAGAGGTATTGAACGCCTTAGCCTACTTACACACTGAGGAAGACATCATTGCCCTAAAGCAGGCCCTCTCTGACTTCTTCGCAAAAAGAGCCGATGAAGAAATGGAGCGCCTGATCGCCTCCGGCCAATGGTCAGACGCCTCCTTAGAGTCCTTAAAAAATTCCCATTACCGCACACCCTATAGGTAATTACAATGAAAGGATTGTTGTAAACCCCAATACATTTTATGTTGATGGACCTATCAAATAAAATAGAGGAAATCAGAAATCTGAATCTCGATATCCACATAGATTTTAAATCCTTTCCCCTTCGGAAGGAAATTGATTCCTATTCCCTATTATCAATTGTGCCGTATCAACAATTTTGGCGCGTATTAGATGCTGATAAAAAAGTCATAGCCAGCTATTGGCAAGCCGAATTCGATGAAATGCTCCCATTCCATGATGGTTTTTCGTTCGTAAGAAAAGGCGATAAATGGGGGATTGTTGATTTGTATGGTGATGTTTGGGAACCCCTCATTCATACAAATCCTGATGAGCTCATAGTAATTTCCAATTCTTTTGAGTCAATACCTTTGGAATTGTACCTTAGGGATAATAGACTAAAAGATGAAAATCTCCTTGATGAGGATGGGTACCATGGGTTGAAAGACTCAGTAACGGGGGAGCAAATTGTCGAGGCTAAATTTAAATCTTCCTTGTCCTTACGTTTTGGCTTAGCTGCCACCACACTTGATGGTGAACGGTGGGGTTTTATTGACTCAACGGGTCAGTTTGCAATTCCCCCAATTTTTGATTGGGCTTTCTCTTTCTCTTGTGGCCTTGCCGCAGTGGAATTAGATGGGAAATGGGGCTATATAACCCCCCATGGGGTCTTCGTATTGCCTCCAATTTATGATCATGCAGCATATTTCAACTATGGTTTGGCCCCTGTGAGAAACAAAGATTGGAAGTATGGATATATTGACAGAGAGGGCAATACGGTATTGCCCTTCGTCTTTAACTCTGCCGACAGTTTTAATCTAAAAATGGATACTAAAACCGTATTGGCCAATATAAGCATAAACGGAACTCGTCTCCGAATGACCCCCTCAGGCCAAATCATTACCCCCCTAAGCCTGCGGAACAGGGGACAGGAACTTGTTCAACCCCTCCCCACACGCAACCCGTACCAATAAATTCGGAGATGCCCCCGCTTGCTGGGGCATCAACAAGTTTTGACCTTGCCTCTGACATTGCCTCTGACCTTTGGTTTCACCTTACTCCCTTAAGATTATTTGCGGCTATAGCCGCATAAAATTGGCATGACGTGTGATTATTTACGGTTATAGCCGCAAATAATCACACAGCCTGTTGGTGGCCCAGCAAGCGGGGCCACCTCCGAATTTATGGGCGCATCGCCACCCCCCTCCTTAACTTTTCCCTTCCCCCCTTTGTTATCTCAATAAAAAGCGGTAAATTTGCATTGAAATATCCCTAAGCCAATGCCCTACAGACTCAACATAACATTTGACGACAAGGAGACGGTCTACGAAGCAGCTCGGCTCCTCTCCACCCTTCCCGGCGTGAGCATTGAGGAGGAGATCTGTGGCGCACACGAGCAAGAGGCCACTTATGGCACCAACCCTCAGAGACGCATAGCATGGGACAAATGGCTGTCGCCATCCTTGCGGGAGCAGCATAGGCAATGGCGCAAACAGCTCGATGAAATCGAGGGATTGGAACAAGACTGGGATGAGGAGGGTGCATACCCTGTTGAGAAAAGTCTTATAAATTTGGTTAGGGAGTTTGTGGCTGGAGCATCAGAGAGAATTCTTAAGAACTGGTGGGTGGCGCCTGTCGCCAACGGTTCCCTGCTGATTGCACCCGAAGCCGGAGGCGACTCTTCGGTGAGCATCGGCACCAACGGTATTGCCTTCTACGCTGCCACCCCACAGAGGGAAATGAGTGGCCAACTCCCCTCCCAATCCGACATCCTCCTCCCCCTCATGGAAATCCTAACCCTTATGTTGAAACCATGATCCGTCCCATAAACGATTCTGAGGACATAGTTAGATTCTTGAGGCCCAAGCATCTTACCAGACAAGGCCATCCCATGGTCAACGCATTCATCCTCCGCAAGCTACCAAGTGGAATCGATGAGGATTACGCATCCGTGATGCGTTATGGTTACCAAGGGTATTATCCCTCCATTGCAACCTGCCCATTGAAAAATGCTATAGGGTTCCTTCAATTCAATGCAGGACGATTCAGAGAATTGGAAACTCCAACAAGCCTATCAGCGACTATAGTGCCTAAGCCTACCGCATCATACCCGTCTCATGCTGGGCTCTACGTCTATCTCAATGGTACAATCGTAAAGGGTGAATGCGTTGACAACAACTACCGCAGACTGCTGCAGAAAATAATAGACATTTCAACCCTGAATAAGTGGTCCTAACCTACCTATGGAGCGGGGCCACCTCCGAATTTACTGGCGCATCGCCACCCCCCTCCTTAACTTTTCCCTTTCCCCCTTTGTTATCTCAATAATTAGGCGTGATTGAAACCACTGAAAAGCCTAATCATCCTCACCAAAAATATCGTCACAAGAATCGCAATACACAAGGAGCCAGTCTCCCTTCAAATTGCACCTTCCACCACTAAAGTGGCGGCTCCGGCCTACCGCTCCTCCTCGCCTACTGAGGGCCTGCGAGGGCTCCGGGCCCACCAGGCTAAACGCGACACGCATCTCCGCAGCCCTGCTCCCAACAAAAACTGGTCGAGAAAAGTGCGATAACAACACAAAAACTGGCCGAGAAAAGTGTGATAACAACTCCAAAACTGGCCGAGAAAAGTGTAATTTATTTTGTAATTCAAATATTTACCCTTAAATTTGCAAAACAATCAAAATTTACACCCTTCAGCCATGTACCGCACCATCATCGAAGACCTTAAAAAATGGAAAGATTCCTCTATGCGAAAGCCTTTGATCCTCAACGGCGCTCGCCAAGTGGGGAATACTTCTGCGAAGACCCAAGAGACTACCACGTAGCCGTGGCAGGCTCGCTGCTGGGCATCACGTTGCATCCGGGCGTATCTTTCCCCGTAGGAAAGGTGGATATGCTCTCGCTCCGACCGATGGACTTCCGGGAATTTTTACTGGCTTTAGGCAAAAACAACCTGGTGGAGAGCTTGGATCACGGCGACTGGAATGTGCTTACGGGGATACACAGCATGATGGTGGAGCTGCTGCGTCAATACTATTTCGTAGGAGGAATGCCTGAGGCAGTGAATCTATATGTTGCTACAAATGACCCTATAGAGGTAAGAAAGGTGCAGCAAAACATTCTGCTCGCCTATCGCGACGACATATCAAAGCATGCCCCCACCAACGAAGCCATGCGCATCGGACAAGTTTGGAAATCCATCCCATCCCAACTGGCAAAGGAAAACAAAAAGTTCATCTTTTCCGCCGTCAGGTCTGGCGCTCGAGCCAAGGATTTCGAGCTGGCTATCCAATGGCTTATCGACAGTGGACTGGTCTACAAAGTGAATCGTATATCAAAACCTACGCTCCCTCTGAGTTTCTACGAGGATATGAATGTATTCAAACTTTTCGTGCTTGATTGCGGACTGCTCGGGGCCATGAGCGAGACCCCTCCAAGCCGCATGCTACTGGGCAGCGATGTGTTTGAGGAATACAAGGGAGCATTCACCGAGAATTTCGTGCAATGCCAATTGGCAACAATACCAGATATGCGCATCTGTTACTATACCAATGAGAATTCTACTCTGGAGATTGATTTCGTGGTGCAGCTCGACGACCGAATTATCCCCATCGAAGCGAAAGCCGAAATAAGCACCCAAGCCAAATCATTCAAGCAATTCCTCAGCGACAATCCCTCGCTCAAGGGCATCCGCCTCTCAATGCTCCCCTACCGCGACCAAGAACGCTTGGTCAATTATCCCCTCTACTCCCTCCCCTTCTCCTTCTCAAAATAAGTCCACCAACCGCCCCCTCCTACAGAGGAAGCCCTTTGTGAACCGGGGACAGGTTCCCGTTCACATCATTTCTCAGAATCCCCCACCCGCAACCCGAAGCAATAAATTCGGAGATGGCCCAGCAAGCGGGGGCGCCTCCGAATTTATGGGGAGAACCGATTATAAAGACAGGAGATAGGTGCAATACTTTTGCAGGATATTCTGAATTGGCAAATCGCCATGGTGGTATCTCTCGGCATCTAGTGGAGAGATAGATTCTTCAAATCTTTTTCCTTGGTAATAGCCAGAGAGAATTGTAGATTCCCCATTGCTCTGGATGCTCACCTCGGTGCAATCTTTGAGCAAAAACTCAATTTCCTTGGTGTAGCACAGTGAGTAGCTGGGTCGCTTTGCATCGGGGATATCAATTAGTAACAGCCCTTTGGCAAGGAGATCTTGAATATCACGAATAGCCGTATCTTTTGAGCATTTGTTTATGGCTGCCCATGCCTTTGAGGTGATTTTTGCCTCATATCCATCCAAGAACAGATTTAGGGTATCCACCTGTCGCTGCGAGAGAGGGATGCCTGCGGCGTTCTGCCAAAAGAAGGCTTTGTTTAACACCTGCGATACGATGCTCTGCGCTCCCTTGATGGCCTTTATCAGCGTATTGACGTACCATGCCATCCATGCTGTGATGTCCATGGTGCCATTTTGGGTTTGCTCCATCACGGCATAATAATGCCTCTTGTCACGGTTGATGTAGGTAGAGATGTTGTAAAACCGAAATGGGTTGGCTGCGCTGCGCGACAGGAATATGTCGCCGATGATGCGAGCAAGGCGACCATTGCCGTCCTCAAAGGGATGGATGGTGACGAACCACAGATGGGCTATCGCCGACTTGGCTATAGGCGAGAGCGCATCAGTCTCGTTGCACCAATTCAAAAAGGTTTCCATTTCGGCATCAACCTGCTCGGGTGCTGGAGCGCGGAAATGCACCTTCTCTCTACCCATAAAGCCCGAGACGACCACCTCTTCGTTGGTGCGGTATTGGCCAACCTTGATGGGAATGCCGCCGCTGCGGCCGGTAGGGAAGTAGGCGCCTTGCCAGGCGCATAGCCTGTCCTTGGTCAGGGGCTCGGAGTAATGCTCAGTGGCATCCATCATCACCTCGACCAGGCCATCGATGTAGTGGGTCTCGCCTTCGGTGTTTTTATAATCAAGCCCTAATCGGCGAGCTACCGATGAACGCACTATGTCGGCATTCAGCTTCAGCCCTTCGATCTCAGAGGATTGCATCAGGTCGTCGGCGATATTTTGGGCCGTAGATTTGAGCCGGTCTTCCCAACCCAAGGTTGACAAGCGGCCATAGAGGGCCGACTGAAGTCTCAGGGCTTCGTCAAGCATAGGGCTGATTATGTCATTGTCCCATTGCCAGTGGGGCCAATCGGGTTGATGATAGATATACATTCGGCGAATAGGGTCAAAAAACGTCTCAAATTTTACGGCAAATTTAATGATTATACGTCTAACAACCAAATCCTCTCAAAAAAATAATCAGTCAATTTGGTCATTAGGGATATAATCATTAACTTTGTAATCATTGAAAGTTTAATGATTGAGACCTTAATGATGATATGAGCAGTGAGGAGCAAAGAAGGCCCAACAATCCCTTTGTAGTGGGGAGATATGTGGGCGGAGAATATTTCTGCGACAGAGAGGAAGAGACCCGGTTTATGCTCAAGTTTATCCAACGCCACTCATTGGACACCGCAAGTTCGGTGCAATCGGCCCTCAGGCCGCTGCTCAAATCCGACCTTGTCACGCAGGCTGATGACTCCTACCAGCTCTCCGACTTCTTCCTCAGCCAATGGCTCAAAGAAAATTATTGACAAATTAAGTGTAGGCTTGCAGTATGAAATTTCCTAAAGATATAATTCTGTTTATCTTTCTGATAATACTACTCTATGGGTGCTCTGAAAAGAAAGCTGAGGCGACCACTGAGGAGTTGATTGTGGGGAGGTGGGTGAGCGAGGGGTATTATGATATGGTTGAGGGGGAATGGGTGAGAGACAGCCTGGCCGAGGGCGGCGACTTCGTGGTGGAATATGGGCCGGACGGCTACGCCAAATGCTGGCTCATCGACCCGGACACCGTGACCGAACTCAGCTATCCCTATAGCATCGACGCCGAGGCGAAAAGGCTCGCCAATCCCTACCAGACCCACGACCTGCTGACCCTCAACGACTCAATACTCGAAACCGCCTACCATCTCGGCATCACCGAAACCGGCGACACCGTCTACGGCAACTACAAAATCCGCCTAAAACGCCTCACCGAGGACTAAATTACTGGATATTTTAACATCCAAATTAGTAGATATTTTAACACGGAGGGCACTGAGGGACACGGAGTTCACGGAGAATTACTCTTTCCTTTGAGGATACGTTGCTGGAATCGGTCACCGAGACCGCTGAAGCGGTGCCTGAGGTCACGGAGTGTGGATGGTATCCCTCTGATTTCGGGACCAGCGAGGCGCTAAGCCCTACAGCGGTGCCTGAGGTCACGGAGTGTGGATGGTATCCCCGCGCTCAGTGACCTCAGCTGCGGCCTTGCCGCCTCTGTGACCGATTCCAGAGCGCAAACAAAGCAGAAAAGAAAAGTCTCCGTGAACTCCGTGAATCTCAGTGTACTCCGTGTTAAGAGTTGTGTATACCGTGCTAAGAGTTGTGTACACCGTGTTAAGAGTTGTGTATACCGTGTTAAGAGTTGCGTACACCGTGTTAAAAGTTAAACTAACTCATATTGAAACCTGATTATGGAAATGAATGAATCGTTTTGGAAATTTGTAGAGATGAACCTTAAGGGTGAGCCAGCGGGGCTGAGGCTGAAGTATCACGGGAAAGAGATGGGTTTTGACATGGAATTGGCTATTACTCAGATTGAGTGTAGGCGCAAATTCGGCAAGAAGCTGGCTGAAACGCTCGGGGAGAATCCCCACTTCCTGTTTCCCTCGGTGCTGGCGGGCGAACAGGCGACCTCAGACCTCCTCGCCGCCTACCACGCCCAGCTCGCTGGCGCCGACAAGCGCATCATCGACCTCACCGCGGGCCTCGGCATCGACGCTCTGCACCTCGCCGCACGCAACACCGTGACCGCAGTAGAAAAAGACCCCGACAAAGCCGCTGCCCTCAGCCTCAACAGCCACGGCACGATCGAGGTCAAAAATGAAATGTGCGAAGACGTCATCGCCCAAGCCGCAGATAGCGGCCAGAAGTTCGACCTCGCATTCATCGACCCGGCGCGCCGCGACGCCTCGGGCGGTCGCCTTTTCGCTCTCGCCGACTGCCAACCCGACGTCTGCGCCCTGCAGCCCGCAATCCACAGAATCGCTGACCAACTGATCGTCAAGGCCTCGCCCATGCTCGACATCACCATGATGGCCAACTCGCTGCAAGGACTGAAAGAGATAATCGCCCTGGGCACCCCCACCGAATGCAAAGAGCTGGTGGCCATCTGCGAGCGCGGCTACCAAGGCGACTACCACGTCTCGGCCGTGACCCTTGCGCCCCACCCCATCGATTTCTGCTTCACCACAGACGAAGAAAAAGCCGCCCGCGCCAACTACTCCCTGCCCCAACCCGGCGCCTACATCTTCGAACCCTACCCGGCAGTGATGAAAGCCGCGCCCTACAACATGCTCGCCCAGCACTACGGCATAGAAAAGCTCCACCCCAACACCCATCTGTATTGGGGCAAAGAAATGGCCCAAGCCGAAATGCCGGGCCATAAATATAGAATCCTGAAAGTCTTGCCTTACGAATCGCGCCACATCAAGCGCCTGAGCAAAGAATACCCAGCCATGCAAGTCGCCACGCGAAATTTCGACCTCCCAGCCGAGGCGCTGCGCAAAAAGCTGAAGGTCAAGGACGGCGACCAGGTGAGGCTCTACGCCGTCACCGTAGCCGATGGATCGAAGGCGATGATCATCACCGAACCCATTGATTAAGCCGCGCCAAAGCCACGGCGTAGGCATGCTCAGCCTCGAGATACGAGGCTGTGGCCTCGCGGTAATACTGGATCTCGCCCAGATAGTCGATAATCGACAACTCGCCGCCATCGTAAGCGCGCTGCAGCACAGCCATATAGGCATTGTCGCCAAACACCCGCTGGTAAGCCTCGACTTGGCGTCGCCAAGCCTGCGCCTCGGCCATTTCGGCTCGTATCGACTGTTCGGCTTGCGCCGCTACAGCCTCGGCTTGCGCCTCAGCGCTCTGTTTGCGCAGCAATGCTGCCGACCGCGCATGCCTATTCTCAAAGAACGGCAACTTGATGCCAGCCGTCAAGCCATTGAATCGGTCGCCCATCTCGGCCTGATGCTCATAGCCCACCGAGAAACCCGGAAACCGCTGCTGCCGCGCCACTCGCGCCTGAGCCTCAGCGCTCTCCTGAGCGCTGACCAGCGCCAGATATTCCGGATTGAGCAACCGCACCTGCTCCTGGTATTCCTCCATGCTCAGCAGGGGTTCTACCGGGTATTCCCTGACATCGCCCAGCCGTAGCTGCGCCCCGGGAGCCATCTGCTGCAGCTCGGAAATCAGTTGTCGTTCTTGCGATTCCTGAGCGGCTATCTCAGCCTCAATCTTATAGGTCTCGATGGCAAGTTTCTTCTGGTCCAATATGGTGACCTGGCCGTGGCTGTAGGAAAATTCCATCGCCTGGGCCATGCGCCTCACATACCCCATCAGCTCCTGCTGCAACGCCATCTGGCGCCGCAACAGCACCAGGTCGAGCAATTTCTCCTTTGCCTCAAGAGCCGTCTGTGATATCTGGGCTTCAATCTCGGCCTCGGCCGCGCTAATCTCAAACTTGGTGGCTTGGCTGCGCGCCCGGTACAGGCCGGGCCAGTCAAACTCCTGGCTCACATCAAGTTGCAACTTGTTGCCAATGCCATGGCGCCCCACACGCGGGTGAAGTCGACCGAGGGGTTGGCCAGACTGTTCTCATCCTTAAGCTCAAGGGCTTGCACATTCATCTCATCCCGCTGGGCCTGAAGCTCGGGATTGTTTGCAACGATGGCGCTGACGGCCTCGGAAATGGGGTCCTGCGCTCGCAGGGTCGTCGCTCCTATCAGCATCAGCGACAGCAGAATCTTGTTCATCTCGGTTGGGTTCTGTTCTTTACCAATAAATAAATAGCTGGGACCACTATCAGATTGAGAATGGTCGAGGAAATGATTCCACCTAAAATAACAATCGCGAGTGGAGATTGGATTTCATTTCCGGGCAAATTCCCCTTTATTACAATCGGTATAAGGGCCAGAGCCGTGGTGAGGGCCGTCATCACGATGGGCAAGAGACGGTCAGTAGAACCCTGCATCACCCTCTGTCGGAGCCCCACGCCGGCAGCCTCGAGGGCATTGTAGCGCGAGATCAGCAGCATGCCATTGCGGGTGGTGATGCCGAGCAGAGAGATAAAGCCGATGATGGCCGGGATGTTGAGGTCGGCGCCCGTGAAGAAGAGAACAAGCACACCACCGATCATAGCCAACGGCATATTGACAAGCACGATGAGCGATTCGCGCCAGTCGCCAAACTCGTGGTAGAGCAGCATGAAGATTATCAGCAGCGCGCCAAGCGAGGTCCATAGCAGGGTGCGCGATGCCGAGGCCTCGCTCTCAAACTGGCCGCCGTACTCGACATAGTAATTCTGAGGCAGCACCACCTGCTCCTCGATGGCTCGGCGCATATCATTGACCGCGCCGCGCAGGTCGCGACCCTCGACATTGGCCGAGATGACAATGCGGCGCTTAACATTCTCGCGGTTGATGGCATTGGGGCCGGTGGAAGAGATGAAGTCGGCGACCGTTGACAGCGGCACCATGCCAAAGCGCGAATCAATCGAAATCTCCTTGAGGCCATCAATCGTGGCGCGGCTCTGTTCGTCAAAAATCACCACGAGGTCGTAGGGCTGAGCCTCTTCGTAAACCTTCGATACCGCCTTGCCACCCATTGCTGTCTCGATGACATCGCGCAGTTGGGCCGAAGTGATGCCGTAGGCAGCCATCATCTCGCGCTTGGGGCGTATGTCAAGTTGGGGACGCTCCATCTGTTGCTCGATATTGGCATCAACCACCCCGGGAATGCCCTCGATAGCCTCCTTGATCTCATTGCCAGTGAGGAAGAGCAAAGGCAGGTCATCGCCAAACAGCTTTATAGCCACCTGAGCCTCAGTGCCAGAGAGCATGGCATCGATGCGGTGCGAGATGGGTTGGCCAATCTCGATGTTGACGCCGGGGAGCTGCGACAACTTCTGGCGCAACTCCTTGGCAACCTCGCCACGGCTGCGGCCCGACAGTTTATAAGGCGCCTCGATTTCTGATACATTTACGCCGAGCGAGTGTTCGTCGAGTTCTGAGCGTCCAGTCTTGCGCGCCACAGTCTGAATCTCCGGCACACTCATTATAAGCTCCTCGGCTATGCGGCCCACCTGGTCGCTCTCGTCGAGCGCGATACCCGGCAGAGTAGAGACATTGATGGTGAACGAACCTTCGTTGAACGGCGGCAAGAAGCTCCTGCCCAGCGTAAAGAACAAGCCCACAGCCACGGCGAACAATGCGCCAGTGGCCCAAAGCATAGCCTTGCCCCCTCGCGGCAGCGCATAAGCGCCAGTGCCCTTGAGGCCGAGCCAACGGGCCAGCAAGCGAGAGTATCCCTCGCGCAACTTTACACTGACCCAAGGCTGCTTGGCCATCTTCTCCATCGCCTTTTTAGTGCCAAGAAGCATGCTGCAAAGCACCGGAGTGACTGTCAGCGCCACGATGGTCGAGGCAATCAAGGCCACGATAAACGCCACGCCCAGGGGTATCAGCATCCTGCCTTCCATTCCGCTGAGGAAGAAGAGCGGCAAGAACGAGGCAATGATAATCAGCGAAGAGTTGAAAATCGGCATTCTCACTTCGGCCGAGGCGTGGTACACCACATCGAGCATCCCCTTGCGTTCGACCTTAGGCTTGGCATGATTCTCGCGCAGGCGCTTGTAGACATTCTCGACATCCACAATCGCATCATCGACGAGCGAACCAATAGCAATGGCAATGCCGCCAAGGCTCATAGTATTGATGGTAAACCCGAAGGCATGCAGCACCAGCAAGGTCAGGATAATCGACAGAGGCAGAGCCACAAGCGAAACGATTGTTGCCCTGAGATTCATCAGGAAGAAGAACAAAACCATCACCACAAAGATGGCGCCCTCGAAGAGCGAACTTTGGAGATTGCCAATCGAGCGGTCGATGAAATCGCTCTGCCGGAATATGTCGGTCGAAATGGTAATGTCAGTGGGCAATGAGGCGCGTAGGGTCTCAAGCCTCTCCTCAATCTCTTGCGTCAAGGGTATGGTGCCAGCGCCGGGTTGCTTGGTCACGGTAATCAGCACTCCCTCCTGACCCTGGATCGAGGCTGTGCCGAGACGCTGAGCCGCCGGAGCCACGGTCACTTGGGCTATGTCACCCAAGGTGACGATGCCTTGATCGTCGCTGCGCACCACGCTGTGCTCAATGTCGTCCGCGCTCTTTGCGCTCATATCGCCCTTGACGATGTACTCGTTGCCGTATTGATACAAGCTGCCGCCTCCCACATTGTCGTTGAGGCTCTCGGTGGCGGCAATCACTTCTTGCAATGTCACGCCGCGCTGACGCATAGCCGCCGAGGAGAGTTGGATTTGGTATTCCTTGGGTTCGCCTCCCAACACCGACACCTGGGCCACGCCAGCCATGGCGAGCAGACGCGGAGCAATCGTGCGGTCGGCTATGTCGCGCAGCTCCATCACCGAGGTTGAATCAGCCGTAAGGCCGATAATCATCATCTCGCCAAGAATCGACGACTGCGGACCCATAGTAGGCACGCCAGCCCCGGGAGGAAAGTCCTCGGCAAGGGATGTGATGCGTTCTGCCACCGTCTGCCGAGCATGGTAGATATCAGTGTCCCAGTCAAATTCGACCCATACCACAGAGAAGCCCGAAGAAGAGGCCGAACGTACGCGCCTCACCCCGGAGGCGCCATTGACGGCAGTCTCGATGGGAAAAGTTATAGATCTCTCAACCTCCTCGGGGGCCATGCCTTGCGCCTCGGTCATCACCACCACGGTGGGAGCGTTGAGGTCGGGAAAGATGTCGACATCCATGCGCAGGAGGGCAGCCATGCCGGCAGCCATAGCCACGATGGTCAGCACCAGCACGGTGAGCCGGCTCTGCAATGAGAATTTTATGATTCTATTCAGCATAGTCCTACCCCATTAATGGTTATGGCTATGCCCCTCGGGGGCTACGCGACTGCTCTCGGCCAGCCTAACTGCCACTACCCCATCGACCACAATCTGTTCATCGCCATTCAGGCCAGAGAGAATCTCAACATTGGTGCCATCGTTGGCTCCAATCTTGACGGGGAGCTTCTCATAGCAGTCGTCATCAATCTGGCGATACACGAAATATGCGCCCTGCTGTTCTGACAGAGCCGACAGAGGCACTGACATTGCGCCCGCTACTGGTTCGCCCAGCAAGTACACCTTAAGATAAGAGCCATGGGTGAGCTGGCCGTTGTTGTCAAAGGTGAAATACAGAGGCACGTATCCTCTCTGGCTTGCAATGCCCTTAGGCGAAGTGATGCGCTTGGCACCCATCTCATCCAGGCTGTACACTTGGCCAGTGATGGGGTCGGCAACGTTGGCCGATGATATCTGGGGCAGGCGTGAACGGAAACGCTCGGGCAAGTCGGCCCTCAATGTCAACATCTCCTCGCTGCAAGCCACAGCGATCGGGGTGCCAGCCTCGACATATTCACCCTCTTGCACCAGCATACGGGTGATTACACCATCGATGGGCGACACAGCTTGACCCGAGGCAGCCGACGCGCTATATGCAGCCTTGGCTTGCTTGTAGGCCTGTTCGGCCTCGGCATAAGTTTTGGCAGTCACGATGCGCTCCTCGTAGAGGGGGGGGTGATGCGGTCCAGTTCTGCCTTTGCCGCCTCCAATGCGGCGAGGGCCACAGCGTTGGCATCGCCGCCGGTGAGGCTCGACGCCGAGATATGGGCCACGACCTCGCCGCGTCGCACCTCGGTGCCATCCATCATGTGAGGCGCGTATTTCACCACTCCCGATGTGGGAGCCGCGATGGCAGATGACGAATTAGGCGTATCCACTATCTCGCCAGCCACAGTGATGGCTGGACGGAACTCGCCCACACTTACGGGCTGAGCCTTCACGCCAAAACGCTCGGCGCTCTGCGGCGCCAAGGTAATTTCACTCCCAGTCTCTGTTTCTGGATGGTCATGATGATGACCTACTTCATCATCTGAATGTTTGTGGCCACAAGCAGTCAAACACAAAGACCCGACTGCAAGCCAGAAATATTTTGCTTTCATTTTATTGAGAAAAGTAAGATAAAGACAAATTGCCCATCGTGAGGCTCATGCGTGCTGAGCGCAACTCCCAGCAGCTTTGGGCCGATGTTGGGCCTTATATAGTTGATAAGAATTGACCAGATTATGCCAAATGCTGTAAAATCCGCCCACAATCGAGGTGATTGGGGTGAAGAAAGTGTAGCCCAGCCAGATAGCCAGCACAGTATTTTTCTGCCCGAGCGCCTGACCAGCAGTGACCTTGTCGCCATATACGGCTCCAATCTTGCGCCCAGCCCAGAATTGCAGAGCGCAACTCGCCAGCGACACCACCACGAGCCATCCTTGGGTTGACAGCGGCACCTGGCTGTGCACGATGCTGCGAGTTGTTACCACCATAGCGAGGGTCAATGCCACAAGCCAAAGGTAGAAAGGCGCATCCTGCATCTTGAGCAATTGGGCATGCAGCGGCGGTGCGAGATAGCGCACCAGCAGAGCCAACACCAAGGGCAGGAGCAACAGCGGAAACACCTTGCCAAGTATAAGCATCGAGGCGTTGAATACCGTCATGCTCGGATTGGGATGCACAAAGGGCAGCAAGGCCGGGATGAGGAGCGCGGCTGCCAGATTGATAAGAATCGTGTAGGTGGTGATTTGCTCGACATTGCCGCCGAGTTTGCGAGTGATGACAGCCGCGGCCGTGGCCGTGGGACAGATAAAGCATATCATAGCGCCCTCGAGCACCACGCGCAGATGGCTGTCAGGCAAGCACACAAGCACCAGGCCGATCAGGGTGAAGAGTCCGCACTGGATGAGCAACAGCCAACCAAGCCAGGGACTGAGCCGCAGATGGTGAGGGTCGATCTTGCAAAAAGTAAAGAAAAGCATCATGAAGATGAGAGCGGGCTGCAGAAAATCTACAGCCTCGCGGGCGAAGGCTGAAGCCCTCTCCAGAAGCGGGATATTCACAAAGATGAAATACCCAGCCACACCGCTCACCATGGCTATGATGAGCGCCCAGTCGCGCAAATATTGGATTCCTTTCATTTCAATTGCAAAATTACGAATTTTATTTAAGAAAATACGCTATCTTTGCTACACAATTCCACTGTGGAGTTGCATAATTATAAATCAGTCCCATTTTCATCCCACATAAGCAATGGATTCTGCACCTTATAGCCCAATGCAAATGATCAAGCGCCATTTGTTTGCCATGCGCAATGGCGTGATAGCCGACACTCTGCGCCGTGGCGGTTCGCCTTTTTCAATCATTTTTGGCGTGAATCTGCCCCAACTGACCGAGATAGCCGCGACCCATGGGCCAGACCGCGAATTGGCCGAAAAGCTGTGGGCCAACACCACCACTCGCGAGAGCATGCTCCTGGCCCCGATGCTGATGCCAAGAGAGGATTTCAGCGAGGACCAGGCTATCCGCTGGGCCGAGCAGTCGCCATGCCCCGAGGTGACCGATGTGCTGTGCCTGAAACTGCTGCGCCATCAGCCCTACGCCTTGGATTTGGTCAGAAAGCTGGCGGACGACCCAAAGCCGATGTCGCGCTACGCCGCGCTCAGGCTGATGTGCAATCTGGCTCCACAGAACATTGAAATGGCGGTCGAGATAGGCAGACGGGCGCAACCTGAGGTAGCCCAGTATCCCCAAACTCGCCAGCCAGTCGAGGTGCTGCTCAGTTATGCCGACCTCGACTGAGCAAGCCGGCACTGTCGAGTTTCTCCTCGACGGCGCTGACAAAGGCCTCGGCAGCAAGGGTGTCGCCGGCAGCTTTAATCCTCTCCTCGCGGGCGCGGATAGCGAGCAATGCTTTTTCTTGCTCAACCGAACCCTTGGGCAGACTTAGCACCTGCTCGGCGGCTTCGTATCCTTTTTGTATAGCGTATAATTCATTGGCAGTCAACTCTCTGGCCTTCTCATGATGGCACCCAGCCATCACCGCGCCCACAGCCACCACCAACAAAAATTTTTCATTCTTCATTTTTCATTCTTCATTTTTCACTATCTGCCCTACTCTCTCTTTGACCTTCTCCATTAGCCAGCGAGGAGTAGATGTGGCTCCGCAAATACCTATCGATTCAGAGCCACGGACCCAAGCCGGGTCAATCTCATCAGCGTTTGAGACAAGATAGGTCGAGGGGTTGACATCCTTGCAATGGCCATAGAGGATGCGACCATTACTGCTCTTGGCACCGGCCACAAACAGGATGGTGGCATGGCTCTGAGCGAAATTCATAAGATGCTCCACGCGGTTGGCCACCTGTCGGCAGATGGTGTCGAACGACTCGAAGTTAGCCTCGGGAGCCTTGCGTTCGCCAATAGCCGAAATCATGCCTTGGAAACCCTCGAGCGACTTTGTGGTCTGGGAATAGAGAGCGATATCCTTGTTGAAATCAATCTTGTCGAGCTGGCTGTCATTCTCAACGACGATGGCATTGCCGGCAGTCTGGCCCACCAGGCCGTTGACCTCGGCATGGCCACTCTTGCCGTAGATCACAATCTGCGGGTGCGAGGGCTGATCATAAGCCGCCTTGATGCGTCGTTGCAACCTCAGCACCACTGGGCAAGTGGCATCGATAATCTCGATATTGTTGCGCTTGGCCAATTCGTAGGTCGATGGGGGTTCGCCATGGGCGCGCAACAGCACCTTCACATCATGCAGCTGTGCCATCTGCTCATGGGTGATGGTGACCAGGCCCTTTTGGCGCAGACGCTCGACCTCGTCGCTATTGTGCACAATGTCGCCGAGGCAATACAGGGTGCCAGATTTCTCCAGTTCCTCTTCTGCCTTTTGGATAGCGGTAGTCACACCGAAGCAGAAACCGCTGCTCTCATCGATTTCAACCATCAGATTACTTGTTTTCGAGTTTGGAAATCACTCTGTTGTATTGGTCGAGCAGCCATTGGTCCTGCTCGGCCACAGTCATATTGGAGTTGTCGAGGAGCAGGGCATCGTCGGCGCGGCGCAAAGGACTCTCGGCACGTGTCTCATCGATATGGTCGCGGTGCATCACATTGGCCAAAACATCCTCGTAGGTAACGGCGCTGCCCTTCTCGACCATCTCCTTGAATCGTCGCTGAGCGCGAGTCTGGGGCGAGGCAGTCACAAAGATTTTGAGTTCGGCATGTGGAAACACTGTGGTGCCGATGTCGCGGCCGTCCATCACTATGCCTTTTTGCTTGCCCATAGCCTGCTGGGCTGCCACCAAGGCATGACGCACAAATGGCAAGGCGGCGATGGTTGACACATGATTTGAGACATTGATGCGGCGTATCTCATTCTCAACATCGGTGCCATTGAGCAGAGTGCGCTGAGAGCCGTCTGTCTGAGGAGCAAAGTCAATAACAATCTCGGGCATCGAGGCCGAGAGAGCGGCCTCGTCGACCTCGCCAGCCGAGGAAATCCAGCCCTGCTGCATGGCGAAATAAGTCACAGCGCGATACATGGCGCCAGTGTCGATGTAGCGATATTGTATCTTTGATGCTAAGCGGCGAGCCATAGTGCTCTTGCCTGATGACGAGTATCCGTCGATTGCTATTATTATCTTTGTCATGAGTGGGTTTTTAGTCTTTGGTTTTTAGTTTTTGGATTTGGAGGGGCCCCTCGGTTCCACCGAGGGGCACTCGACCGCCCGGGTAATCTATTACAGTATCTCGGCGAGGTTGAGGCTGAGGTTGAACATCAGGGTGGTGGCGCCGGTGGTGGGCTGAGCCAGGGCAATGCCCACGCCAAGGCGGCTGGTGCGGATGCCGAAGGCTGCCGACCATCCCGACAGGAAGTTGCGCGAATATGTTGCCATATCAGTACGCGTCTTGTAGTTGTATCCCACGCCGAGATACCAGTTGGGACTGCTGATCAGGTCGGCTCCAAACACCAGATGGCGAAACAGATTGCTCGAAAAGCTCTCCTTCAGCTCCATCTTGGTATCAGAGGCTCCATCACCGTATTCATAATATGGCAACTTCCATTTGGTCAGATTCCACGCGGTGATTGAGAATCTGATTGGGAAATTGCCAAACGACTGCGACCAACCGAGCCGGACGTCAATCGGCATGCGGTCGTAACTCTCGTGAAATTTCTTGACCTGACCGCCGAGATTGGCGACTACGGCAGATAGCGAGAGGTCGCGGTCGGCATCAAAATAGTTGATGCCCAGGTCAACGCCAATGGCCCAAGCCGTGTATTCGGCATACGAGCTATAGGCTGCCTTAAGATTGAAACCGCCTCGCAGATTGTCGGTGATGTCGTGCGAGTAAGCTCCCATAAAGGCCACATCCTTGGGCGAAATGGTGCCGAGCTCGGTGCCGGTTTCGTCCATTTCGCGTATCGAGCCGTAGCCGAAATACTGTATAGCTGCCGACCAAGCGCCGTGTTCGCCTACCGAGTTGGCATAGCGGATACCGGCAAAGTTGCTGTCGCCGACATAGCGCATATAGCTGAGCGCCAGTTGTCCCTCCATCTCCTGGCCCAGCAGAGCGGGGTTTTGGTCAATGGTGGTGACATCATCGTCGACAAGGCTGATGTTGACGCCTCCCAAGCCGTAGATGCGGGTCGAGAGGGGCATATTGAGAAACTCATAAGCCGTGGTGCCGTCCTGAGCCATCGTGCCCAAGGCGGCAGACACGCTTAAAGCGGCTGCAATGAGTCTGAGTTTTGACATTATCGGGTGCAAAGTTACTAATAATATTTTAAACGTGAAAACCTCTCACTTATTATCGTTTTTTTCGTAACTTTGCCGTATGAAGAAAGCCTCGGAAATAGAACTCGACAAAATAGATACCAAAAGCGCTGAGTTTCAGAATGCGCTTGCGCTGATTGCCTACACCAATCAGTCGGTGTTTCTCACCGGCAAAGCCGGCACTGGCAAATCAACTTTTCTGCAATATCTGACGCGCACCACCAAGAAGAAATACGTGGTGCTCGCCCCTACCGGCATCGCCGCTGTCAATGCCGGGGGCCAGACCTTGCACTCTTTTTTCAAGCTGCCTTTCAAACCGATGCTGCCCACCGACCCCGAGGTGGTGTCGATAACACGCCTGCGCGAACGCATGAAATACAACAAGCAGCATATCAAGCTGTTGAAGAGCCTCGATCTGATCATCATCGATGAGGTGTCGATGGTCAGGGCCGACACAATCGACTTTATCGACCGCTTGCTGCGTGTCTTTTGCGGCAACCTGCGCCAACCCTTTGGCGGCAAGCAATTGTTGCTCGTGGGCGATGTGTTCCAGCTCGAACCGGTCATTACCGGCGATGTCAAGGATGTGCTGGCGCATCATTACCGGGATGGATCATTCTTTTTCAACGCCGCAGCTTTTCACGAGCTGTCGATCGTGCCAATCGAATTGCGCAAAGTCTACCGCCAGTCTGACCCGCAATTTATCAGCCTGCTCGACCGTGTGAGGGTCGGTGCGCCGTCTCTGAGCGATATCCAGACTCTCAACGCCCGCGTCGAGAACCAAGCCTCGCTCATCGATGATGACTTCACAATGACCATCGCCACGCGCCGCGACATGGTCGACCATATCAACCATACGCGACTGGAATCGCTAACAACGCCCGAACACAAATTTGTTGGGACGATCAATGGCGAATTTCCCGAGAACTCCCTGCCCACCGATATGGAGTTGGTACTGAAGGAGGGAGCCCAGGTGGTGTTTGTCAAAAACGACCCGGAGCGCCGCTGGGTCAATGGCACGATTGGCCGCATAGTTGACTTTGGCGAGGATGGGATAATGGTAGAACTCGAGGACGGATCCAAGCATGCCGTAATCCCCGAGACTTGGGAAAATGTGAAATACGAGTATGACGAGGAAAAACAAGAAGTAACGGAGAATGTCATCGGCAGCTACATGCAGTATCCTCTCAAACTGGCTTGGGCGCTGACCATACACAAGAGCCAAGGCCTGACCTTTGACAAGGTTATCATCGATGTGGGCCAGGGGGCTTTCTCTGGAGGCCAAACCTACGTGGCGCTCAGCCGCTGCCGCAGCCTGCAGGGCATAAAGTTGCGTTCAACTGTCAATGCCAGAGATATCTTTGTCAACCAAAGAGTGGTGGCATTCAGTCGTAACTTCAATAATCAGAGCCTGATTGTCTCTGCCTTGGAGTACGCCAAGGCTGATGACCTGTACCATCGGGCTGCCATTAGCTTCAACCAAGGCGAATACACCAAGGCTGTCGACCTGTTTACACAAGCCGTAGCCGCACGCAGCGAATTGCACCTCCCCGATGTGGCGCGCCTGCTCAAGCAGAAACTGCTCATCATCGACCACCTCAAAAAGGAGAATGCCCTGCTAAAAGAACAAGTCAAGAAATTGTCGCAAGAAAAGAAAAACCCCAACAAGAAAAATCAGGCAAAAGAAAAGCCCGGCAAGAAACCGCAGGGCAGTAAAAAATAAAGGGCCTACCTTCACAGGCGAGCCCTTCAAATGAAATCACTTTTCAAAAATAGTACGCGAGACGCACTGTCACTTGACGCGTGCGCGCGCTGTAGTCAGTGAGCAGCTTGGTTTTGAGGGCGTAAGTCATGCCCCAAGTGTACGAGGCTGACAATTGCCATCTGCGCAGAATCTCCACGCCACCGCCCACTGCCAAACTCAGGTCGCCGCCTGAGTAGTCAATCGCCTTGCAGCGATTATGGCCAAGCAGAATGTTGAACTCCGGGCCACCGTAAACAAACGGAGCCAGGGTGTCTTCAAAACCGCCCATTCTGGTCCATTTGAATCTCAGATGGAAAGGTATCTGCAGCTGATGCAGCATCACTCGGGTCTTGCCATAGCCCTCAGACGACCAAATCAGTTTGTCGCCAAGGTCGACATTGGCACCGCCCATATTGTAGATGGCTCCCAAGTCGATGCCGAAACCGATGCCGGGGAACATGAGTTCGCCCAACACGCCAGCCTGAAAACCTCCCACCTTGCTCACTGGAGCCAGGTCTTGCTTGAAATGCAGATTTGTGATTAATCCGCCAACTATACCAGCATATCTGAACTGAGCCGTTGCCGGCATCGCTGCTCCCAACAAGACCACTGCGGCCAATAGTATTTTGTAAAATCTCATTTATCTATAGTCTGATTTGATTATTTCCTGTCTGCTCATTTGGCCAATGCCTCAACAAGCCGATCTGCGGCTACTGTCTGTTGCTCGCCGCTTACCATATTCTTTACCGACACCTTGCCGTCGGCGAGTTCGGATTCGCCAATTATGGCCACAAAGGGCACGGCCATGTCGTTGGCATAAGCCATCTGTTTCTTCATCTTTGAGGCATCGGGATATACCACTGCCGAAATGCCAGCTTGGCGCAATTTCTTGACCTGGCGCATCGATTCGGCAGCCTCCTGCTGGCCCAGATTGAGGAACAGCACCTTGGGCCCGGCCTTGGCATCGGCCGGATAGAGATTCAGAGCATTGAGCACATCATAGATGCGGTCGGCGCCAAAGCTGATGCCCACGCCTGACACACCGGGGAGACCGAACACTCCGGTCAGATTGTCATAGCGTCCACCGCCGGTGATGCTGCCAATCTCTACATCTTTGGCCTTGACCTCGATGATTGTGCCGGTATAATAGTTAAGGCCACGAGCCAATGACACATCGAGGTCGAGTTCGGCATCGAGACCCAAAGCCAAGGTGGCCTCGGTAACCTCTTTGAGTTCCTCTACGCCCTTACGGCCGATTTCTGACGGAGCCAGGAGCTGCTCAAGCGCAGCTAAGCGCTCGGCTACAGTGCCAGATATCTTCAGTATAGGCTCGAGAGCGGCGATTGACTCAGCCGACAGGCCGCGCTCGGCCAATTCCTCGTTTACCTTTTCAATTCCAATCTTGTCGATTTTGTCGATGGCGACGGTGATATCAATCAGTTTGTCGGGGGCCCCTATCAGTTCGGCTATGCCAGCCAGCACCTTGCGATTGTTGAGCTTAATGGCAATGCGCACGCCCAGGCGGCGGAACACCTCATCGATCATCTGCAGGAGGTCCACCTCGTTGAGCAGCGAGTCAGAACCAATCACATCGGCATCGCACTGATAAAATTCGCGATAACGACCTTTTTGGGGTCGGTCGGCACGCCACACCGGCTGCATCTGATAGCGCTTGAATGGGAATTGCAGTTCGCCACGGTGTTGTACCACATAGCGGGCAAAAGGCACAGTCAGGTCATAACGCAGTCCCTTCTCGCACAATTGCGAAGCTAAGCGGGCACAGTCGCCGCTCTCGATAAGGGCATGGTCGGCTCCGCGCAAAAAGTCACCGGAATTGAGGATTTTGAAGAGCAGCTTGTCGCCCTCTTCGCCATATTTGCCCATCAGGGTGGAGAGATTCTCCATCGCCGGGGTCTCGATGGCTTCGTATCCATACAGACGAAACACATCCCGTATAGTATTGAAAATATAGTTGCGCTTGGCCATCTCGGCAGGCGAGAAGTCGCGAGTGCCCTTAGGAATTGAGGGTTTCTGTGCCATGATTAGAAATTTTGTGCAAATCTACAAAAAAATTCTCAAATGAGAAAACAGTTGCCTATATCTCCAACCAACAACTGCTCGTTTACCTTAATTTTTCACTAACTTTTACATATCCGAGGGCGCTGGAAGTACTGTTTGAGCACTTCGGCCGACAATACGCCATCGGTTACTACCTCGAGAATTGCCGGCTCAGTGCTATCGGCAAAGAGATGCCAAGCGGTGGCCAACTCCCGATCTGACTTGGCGCGGAGATACTCGAAGCCGAATGCTCGCGCCAGTTCGCGCAGCGGCAGATTCACCGGCTGGCAGAAAAATTCTTCTCTCTCCTCCAGCTCGGCTGTCGAGGCTACAAAACGGAAGATGCCCCCACCCTGATTATTGAGGACAGCCATCTTGAAATTCTGCGAGATTTGTTTTGCGGCGAGTGCCCAAGGTCATATTGGGCGCTCATGTCGCCCGAAATCAGCATGGTCGGTTGCTGGTAGGCGAGCGCCGCGCCAATGGCGGTGGAGGTGCTGCCGTCGATGCCACTCACCCCTCGGTTGCAATCGATGCGATGGATATGGCCGTAGTCAAAGAGCTGGGCATAACGCACGGCCGTGCCGTTTGACAATTGCACATTCCAACCCCGAGGCACATGCTTGATGATTTGGCCCATGGCGAGGAAGTCGCTCCACGGCGCACTCTTGAGATACGCCGCAGTCGCCGCATCAGCGGCATCGGCCGCGCTGCGCCAGAGAGCAGAATAATCACTGGGGGCATTGTGGGGCTGGATGCCCGAGGCCAATTGCTGCAGAAATGGCGCTGTCTCCATCTCGATGCGGCGCGTCAGGCCCATGAAACAGTCGACAGAATAGGGTTGCAATCCCACATGCCAATGCTCCACGCCGCGATGCTGGGCCGAAATCTGACGCAGCCACGCCTTGACAAAGCGCGATACCAACGAGCCGCCGATGGTGATTACCACATCGGGTGCCAACTGTTCTTTTTCTTCAGCCGACAGGATGCTGAGCATACTGTCGATATTGCCGATAAATCGGCGACCGCCATGCAGATTGGCTTGCGCCTCGTGCAGCACTGCCACATTGGGTTTTGCTGCAAGCTTGAGCAGCGCAGTGTTGACCTTGCCATTTGGGGGCATAAAGCCAGCGATGACAAGCACCTTGCGCGGCGAGGCAATTTCTGCGGCCAAAGCTCGCGCCTCGCGCGTGGGCAGCATTGCCGTAGGGCGCACCACACTGATTTTGCGCTCGGCAAGGAATGGCCCCTCGGCCATTTGGCCTAAGGGAGCATCGAGTTGCACATTGATATGCACCGGCCCTTGGGGCAAGCTCTGAGCCATAAGCATGGCATCATTGAGGGTGCGGTTGATGTGCCAAGCCTGGGTTGCGTTGCCAGTTTCGACCGGCACATTGTAACTCTCCTTGACGATATTGCGCAATACGCCTATCTGGCGTATTGTCTGGCTATCGTCTTGGTCGATCCACTCGGCTGGCCGGTCGGCCGAGATGACTATCAAAGGCACTCGCCGATAGAAGGCCTCGGCCACTGCCGGAGCGAAATTAAGCACGGCGCTCCCCGATGTGCACACCACAGCCACCGGCTGGCCAGTGAGGGATGCGTAGCCCAGGGCCATAAAGGCAGCCGAACGCTCGTCGACCACTATCTCGGCTTGCAGCTCGGGATAGCGGTGAATGGCCACAATCAGCGGGGCGTTGCGAGAGCCAGGGCAAAGGAATGCTTTTCTCACTCCGTGCTGAGCCAGCAGGTCAGCGATCATTCGGCAAGATGCTTTGTCGGTAGTCATATCGTAAAGAGGCCGGCCATTGTGGCCGGCCCCTGCAAGCTGAAAGGATTAATAATCAGTGAATAGTGAAAAATGAAGAATGAAAAGTGAAAAATTAAGAATGAAAAATAATTATTCATTTTTCATTCTTAATTTTTCATTTGTCCAGTTGTTCGTACTGGAGGGTGAGCGAGGGTTGGTCGCAGACCTCGGCCGGACCGAAGTATTGGATAGGACCGGGATATACGTAGCAGGTCTCTTTGGCCCACTTGTCGCGCTTTGAGGCGAATTTGAGGAACGGACGGCCATTGAGGTCGACGAGAGCCTTTTGGATTACAGGCTTCATCTCGCCGTGGCGGCGCTCCATGTTCATCATCATGGTGATTGGAATACCGCCAGCCACCCATTGCTCAGCGCGCTTGCACAGGTCGCGCACGCTCGACATGTAGCCGGTGACGCCAGCGCGGATCAGGCACGAAGCGTTGAAGCCGAGAGCGTAGCAATAGTCAGCGTCGAAGTTTGACGGAGCGGCGCAGCGGCCTTCGTAGCCGAAGAAGTGGTGCATAGCGGCGAATTTGCCCTTGTACTTGCCCTCTTCCTTCATCTGGGCCAGCTTGCGGCCTACCATCTCGCTGAGCAGCTTCTCGGTCTCGATGAGCGACACTTGCACGTTGCCGTGGGGGTCGCGGTCGAGAGTGAGTTGGCGAGCAACGCCCTCGGGGAGCGAAGCGTAAGCCTTGGCATTCTCCTCTGACAGGTGCGAGAGCACCCACTCGCGCTGTTCGGCAGCCGAGAGAGCGGCAAACTCATCAGCGTTGGCAGCGAGCAGGTCGTTGAGCTCGGCGATGAGGCGCTTGATAGCGGGGATAAACTCGATGAGGCCCTCGGGGATAAGCACAGTGCCGAAGTTGAGGCCTTCGTCAGCGCGGTTAGCCACGATGTTGGCGATGTATTCCACCACATCGTCGAGGGTTTGGTCCTTAGCTTCAACCTCCTCCGAGATGATGCACACGTTGGGTTGGCATTGCAGAGCGCACTCCAGAGCGATGTGGCTGGCTGAGCGGCCCATCAGCTTGATGAAGTGCCAGTATTTCTTTGATGAGTTGCAGTCGCGTTGGATATTGCCGATCACCTCGCTGTAGACCTTGGTGGCGGTGTCAAAGCCGAATGAGGTCTCGATCAGATTGTTCTTGAGGTCGCCGTCGATGGTCTTGGGCACACCGATTACTTGCACGCCAGCGCCGATTTGCTTGTAGTATTCGGCGAGCACAGCGGCATTGGTATTTGAGTCGTCGCCGCCGATGATCACCAGGGCGGTGATGCCGAGCTGCTTTAGGATCTCGAGACCCTTGTCAAACTGCTCTTTCTTCTCGAGTTTGGTACGGCCAGAACCGATCATGTCGAAACCGCCAGTGTTGCGATATTCATCGATGATGTCGGCTGTGAGTTCTTTGTAGTCATGGTCGACAAGACCGCCGGGGCCCATCAGGAAACCATAGAGCTTGCTGCCCTTGTTGATTTTCTTGAGACCGTCGAAGAGGCCGCAAATCACATTGTGTCCGCCAGGAGCTTGGCCGCCTGATAGGATTACGCCCACGTTGATAGGTTGACCCAGCTGGGGATTGGGGTTCTTTTCAAATGTGATCTCGGGCAGACCGTAGGTGTTGGGGAAGAGGGCCTTAATTTCTTCCTGGTTTGCCACCGACTGGGTGGGCTTGCCTTCTACGGCTTTCACAGCACCCTTGAGTGCGTAGGGCAGCTTAGGTTGATAAGCTGCGCGTGCCTTTTGCAATGCGCTCTTTTTCATTATGATAGTTTCTTTTTGTAAGAATATATTGCGTTTTACTTTGCAAAGTTAACAATTATTTCTTAATCCGCGAAAAAAATAACATACTTTTGTCTCACCGATTGGCCCTTTTGACCAATGGTTTAAACAAAAAGGCCCATAATGGGCCTTTTCGTTATTTATCACTGGTATATGAGCCGTATTTGTAACCGTACTTGTAGCCATATTTGTAGCCGTACTTGTAACCATAGTGGCCTGAGCCACCCTGGGTGCCGTTGAGCAGCAAGCACAGGTTCTTGTATTTGCCGCTCTTGTAGAAATTCTCTACCTCGGGCAGCATCGAGCGGTCGAAGAGACCGGCGCGGATCACAAAGATGGTCTTATCGGCCAACTGGTTGATAATCGAGGCATCAGCCACAACCTCGACGGGCGGACAGTCGAGGAACACATAGTCGTATTCCTTCTTCAGTTCTTGCAGCAACTCGGGCAGACGCTGCGAGAAGAGCAGTTCGGTCGGGTTGGGAGGCAGAGTGCCAACCGGGATAAGGTCAACCTTGGTGCCGCTGGCATTGTGGATAATCAGGTCTTGCACCGATTCAGTAGTGCGCTCGGCCAGATAGTCGGCAATGCCCTTCTTGGGACGGCCGCCGTATTTCGACAGCTGAGCCTTGCGCAGGTCGAGGTCGACGCACAGCACCTTCTGGCCCTTGAGCGCCAACGAATCGGCGAGGTTGAAGGTGATGAAGGTTTTGCCCGAACCCGGGTTGGCGCTGGTCATAGCCACCATGTGATGACCCTTGCCGAGCATAAACTCCAAGTTGGTACGCACCACACGGAATGCCTCATTGATCACATTACGGCTGCCCTCTTGCACCACGATAGCCTCAGCGCCGTGCACAAGCTGAGTCTTGCCGATGTTGCGACCAAGTATGCGGTGGTTGAGTTTGCTCTCTTTCTTCTTGATAGTCGAGGCTTCGGGGATTTCGCCCACAAATGGCAACGAGAGTTTCTCGAGGTCCTTACGGCCGCGCACCACAGTGTTGAACATATCCTGCAGATAGATGATAGCCACGGGTATCACAATGCCGATGACGAAGGCTACGAGCAGCACCTGAGCCTTTTTGGGCGAGGTAGGACGCTTGCTGCCGCCCGGCTCATCGATGATGCGGGTGTTGTAGGCGGTGAATGCTTGCGACAACTCATTCTCTTCGCGCTTTTGCAGCAAGAAGAGGTATAGGGCCTCCTTGACCTTCTGCTGACGCTCGACAGAGAGCAGATACTTAGCCTGTCCGGGGTTGCTGGCGATTTGGCTGGTAGCCCTGCCGGCTGTTGCTTGCTGGCTGCGTATCTGAGTGTTAAGAGCGGTGATCTGGTTGTCGATAGCGGTGATCATAGCGCTGCGCATTTCGCTCAGGCTGCGGTCCATCTCTACTACCAATGGGTTCTTGGTCGAGCTATAAGCAACCAGGCTGTTGCGCTCGAGCAGCTTATTGTTGTAGTCATTGATTTGCGTGGCCAGACTGTTGTCGTTGAGGCCTGAGGATACGGGCATCACTTGGAATTTGTTGGCATCGTTGGCCAGATAATTCCTGATGTAGCGAGCCATGTAGAGCTGGTTGTTGAGTTCGGTGATGCTCATCTCGGCATCGGTGGCTTGCTTCATATACATCGAGGCCACGTCCTGCACGTCGGGAATCAGGTGCTGGCTCTTGTAGGTCGAGATATCGCTATCCACATCGCCCAGCTCGTCCTCGATGATGCCGAGACGGTCGTTGATGAACATCGAGGTGCTCACGGCGATTTGGTTCTCATCCTTCACCCAGTTCTCGTTATACACCTGGATCAGGGTAGCCAGAATGTCATCGCCGCGCTGTATCGACACATCCTTGACGCGCAGCAAGATCACGCTCGACTTGTCATCGTCTTGGCCTACAGTGAGTTCGTCGCAATATTTCTCAATTGCATCGTGGAGATCCGACTTGTAAACATAAATCTCCTCAAGTTTCTTAGCGGTGCTCTCCTCCCCCTCGCCGAGCACTGGAGGCAAAAAGGCGGGATTGGGAGTGATCACCACGCGGCCGATAGGCGTGGCGATGGTGTCGAGCACCATGCCGGTGAGGGGCTTGGCAATGTCAATTTCCTCCTTATCGAGCTCAAACTCGTCGAGCACGACTTGGCGAGTGACTGAGTTGAGAATCAAGCGGAATTTGGCTGCCTGCTTGTTGTTGAGGTCGATGGTGTTGGCCTCGACGGGCAGGTTGGTGCCGTAGAGGGTAACGCGGTGGAATGTGCCGGGAGCCTGGTAGTTGAAGTCAAGCTTCAAGCGCCGCACAACCCCCTCCATAATCGATGAGGATTTCGTCGTGAGCATCTCATTGCTGAGATTCACATTTGTGGTGAACATGCCAAAATCCTCAAAGGCCTCGGCCACATTGGCCGACGACTTGCCCTTTGAGTTCTCTTTGATCAGCACCAACGCCGTGCGAGTGTACACCGGCGGGGTGCGTAATATGTACAATACTGCCAGGCTAAGGCACAGTATGATTGAGATCACAAACCAGTACCATCGGCTGACACACAAATAAAGCAAATCTTTTAGGTTGAGGCCAGCTTCCTCTTCTTGCTGGCTTTCGATTGTCTTTTCGGCGACTTCGGTCATCTTTGTCCTATGTAAATCGTAAGTACTCTAAGTGGTGATGTGGTATTCATAGATTGGGATGTCGGCGTGCGTCACTTGAATAGCAGCACCGCGAGCGACATCAGGAAGGACCCACAGGTGAGGTAGAAGCTGTACGATAGCAGAGTGTTGCCGTTGGTAGTAGCCTCGCGCTTGCGTTTGTCGTTAGGCTCTACATACACGACATCGTTTTGCTGCAAATAAAAAACAGGAGAGGCATAGAGTGATTGGGCGTCGCAGAGGTTGACTTCGTAGACCTTTTGGTCGCCAGCCTCCTGACGGAAAACCTTTACGTTGGTGCGTTCGCCCGTGATGGCCAGGTCACCGGCGTCGGCTATTGCTTGGAGAATGGTATAGCGATCTTTTGAGATGCTGTGGCGTCCGGGATTGTTGACGTCGCCCAGCACCGACACGCCCATATTCAGGTAGTCGACCACAACAACGGGGTCGGTGACGAGTTCGCGTGCTATCAGCTCTTGGCGAATGTACACCTCAACCTGCTCGCGGGTGAGGCCGGCCACAGGAATATTGCCGATCTCGGGGAAGTCGATAGTGCCGTCGGCCTGTACGGTGTAGCCAATCTGGTTGGCCACAGTGGTGATGTTGGTGGTCTGGATGGCACCGGTCTGTAGGTTAAACATCTCAGAGAGCCTCTGGTCGGGTGTAGATACAATGATGCGCAGCTTGTCGCCAGCCTGTATCTTGACATCGGCGGGCAACTCCACGGTCACCTCGCTGCCATTTGAGATGTCTTGGAAATATACAATATCCTTAGGCGTGGAGCATGACCAAAGAGCCAACGCAGCAACGGCTATGGGTAAGAATCGATGTTTCATTGCATAAGTGGCGCCTCCGCAAGGGGGAGATGGCCTAAATGATTATTGAGTTAATGTAAAAGTCTTTTCTCTAAGTCGAAACGCATCTGTCACATAGTGGTTCGTTTCCATTGTGCAAAGTTACGACATTTTTCCCTTATTTCAAAAAACTCGGCCATATTTGTTAAAAAATTGGCCGATTATACCTATGATTAGAGGTTTATTTGGTTAAGATTCTCGTTCGATAGTCCGATAATTGCAAATTAGTGCATAAAATTGATGTTTAGCCTCACTTTGCCTCCCAGCTGCGAGGCGCCATAGACGAGCACCGTGGCTGCCGAGAGCTGGGGATGCCTCCTCACCCACTCCTTGGCTCGTTCGACCGCCGGGTCGGTAGCCTCGCCCTCGATATGCACCATGGTGGCAATAGCGCCGGGCGCTAAAGACAGCTCCGGCTCGGCTCCGCTGCCGAAGTCCAGCTCAACGCTCAGATTCTGGTAGGTTGCCCCCTTGCTTATGGATTGCTGGCGCACTGGTCGCGCTTCAGCCATTCCAGAGGATTGCGCTGATTGGCTCGGCTGGGAGCGGCGACCGAAATATGCCGTCACGCCCACTGACACCCCAATGGCCCAGTCCACCCTCTGCGCCCGATAGTCAAATTGGCCATGCTCCAGGTCAAAACTGCTGGGATAGAAGTCAGCTGATATGCGCGCATCGACCGAAATCCTCTTGCTATCGCCAATAAAGCGGCTGTATTGCAGGGCCGCATGGGCGGCAAGTTCGTTAGAACTGATTCCCTGCCCTCGGTAATTGAGATGATGCACCATGCCCAATCCTACGCCCAGGGTCAGGCGGTACATGCTCGCTCGGCGCGGATGCGCTATGCGCGTCAGGTCCCAGAGCAGCCATCCGCTCGCATCCCACACCTGGGTCTTCATCTTCCAATACTCCTGCCCGTCGGCTGTGCGCATTGCCATGCCGCAGCGATAAGCATCATCCTCGTAAGGCGTGTAGCCACGGTAATCGCCATAACTGGCCTCTATCTTGATGCCGAATGCCGGCACTACCCATTTGCCGATACCAACGCTGTAATGATTCGACACAGTGCCGGAGAAATCTCCGAGCTTGGCATAGTCGCCTCGGAAGGTGTGCATTCCAGCCATGGCCGAGGCCATAAAGTCTGTCTCGCCCAGTTGGTGCTCTTGCGCTGCAACGCCACAGGCCAGGGCAATAGCCGTAATCATTGTCAATAATCTTGGTATGAGTGTGCTCATAGATTAATATGGCTTTTGCTCAGGGCAAAGGCGAGGTATCCTCCGCCGATGGGTTTTTCTGACACTACGCGGCAACCATGGCGCATCGAACGCAACGAGGCTGGATTGTCCTGCGCCACCGTGGCCATCATGCGCAGCCCAAGGCAGGAGCATATCGTGGCGCTGGCACTCCACATGCTGCGTCCTACTCCTTGGCTTGTATGCGGCTGGGCGACATAGAGCCCCTGAAAAGTCTTGCCAACGCAGAACACTCTCAAGAAAAAGTAGCCAACTAATTCGCCCGAACCGAGATGCGTAGCCTTCATCATCAAAAATCCTCCTGAGCGATAGAGTCTTTGCAATGTCTGTAGGTCAAAATCATGAGGGTGAAAATTCTTGACATACACTGGGTTAGCAGAAAGCAACAGTTGACTGATGGCACTCAAATCAGCATCTTTGGCCAAACTCAACCTGTACCCATCGGGCGACTCAGCCTCAAGTATCGGGTTCAAATCATCGCCCAACGCAGGGTAACGCAATCGGCACAGCAAGCCGTTTGCCCACTCCAATGCTCGCCAAATCCAAGGGAGCTTATGCTTGCATTTTATCAAGAACCTCAGCATAAAAATCCATTTGACAATTCCTTACAAATTTAGCCTCAAACTTTTGAGCCACAGCCGCTCGGGCGTTGGCTCCCATAGCTCTTCTCATTTTTCCCGACGAAGCGATAGCGGCCATGTGCCGAGCCATAGCCTTATAGTCGTTGACGGGTGCGACATAACCATTGACTCCCGAACGAATTATCTCGCGGCTGCCATTCACATCAGTGACAATGCAAGGCAGACCCATCGCGCCTGCCTCAAGCACTACGTTTGGAAAACCCTCGCGTCGGCTTGGCAGCACCAGGCAGTCGGCCATGGCGTAGAGCCATCTCACATCTTTTTGCCAAGGCAGCACGGTCACCCATCTTGGAACAATTTCTCGGATTTCGCCCTCCAGTATCTCGTCTTCGTCAGGCCGACTTCCGGCCATCACAAGCATCCCCTTGTGGCCTCGCTGGCAAAATAGCCTGAAGGCTTGGAGCATCTCTCTTATTCCCTTGTCAATGCTGAAACGACCAACATAGAGAAAAATCACTACTTGCTCTCGAATGCCCAACTCTACCCTACCCCTCGTCAAATCAGTGACCGCCAAAGCCGCTAAGGAATAGTGGTTTAGGTCAACTCCCCTCACATTGCCATTGCCTAGAATCTTGACCTCTTTGTTAGGACACACGCCTCTGACCAAGTCATCTTTTACTCCCTGTCCCTCAGCTATGATATGTGTGGCGCATTTGCATATCATCCAATCTGACAGTCGAAAAGCCTGACGCTTCCAGCCCTTTGCAGTCGGAAACAGCAGCCCGGTGAAGGTATGCACCCTAACTTTCACTCCAGCCAGACGCGAGGCTACCATCGCAATCAGTCCGGCCTTAGGGGTCAGGCTGTGAACGCACAGCGGTTTTTCTCGCCTCAGCAGTCGCCACATTTTCAGCAGCGCCTTTGCATCGCTCCACGGGGCAATCTGCCGCTTCATTTCTACGCCGTGGGCGCTTACGCCGGTTTTTCGGCCAACCTCGCGCAGTAATTCTGACTCAGCGGCAACGATGCCCACTTCGTATTCCTTGGCCATATCCTCAAGTATAGCGCTGCAAAAAACATCAAGCGAAAGAGCCACCGTCGCGACTCTTATTATTTTCTTTTTCATGGCATTTTTCGGATTCAAGTTACTTTTTAGATTAAAACTAAATCATAGAACTTGTTATATCTCTAAGATAGAAGCGATCTAAACACGGAGTTCACTGAGATTCACGGAGTTCACGGAGATATCTCTGTGTACTTCGTGAATCTCAGTGTACTCCGTGTTAAGACCTCATATTGGATAGTCACTTAAGTGATGACTAAGGTTAAACTCAGATATCCTAATAGGGTGAGGCCTATGGCTCGGTCCTGATTTCTCCAAATGCGCAATCGCACCAATGGATAGGCTATCACAAAAGGCAGCATGCACCACGACAAGTACCCTATCCTATTGTTGAAGGGCACCCTTATGAGCAATAGCCAAGCCGCATTGCACAGGCAATAGATGGATGCCAAGGCATCAAAGGCTCTGTCTGATACCCGTTTACGCACGCATACCTCCCAGATTAGCGGCAGGGGCAACATGCTGTAAAGCACGAAGTCCCAGCGGTAGCCTTGCCGAGAAAATTGGTCCATATCTATTTCCCGAGCATCGTAGGTCTGCAGGCGAGAGTCCAGGTCAAAGTCTGGCAACGCATTGGCTATCTGATTGCTGAGTAAAATGGAAATAACTAATGCTACAACCCAAACCACTATTGCCGCCTTAGGCTTTTTCAGCATAAAGCAACCGACAATCGCGGTGCCTATCTGCAGGGCCGCGCTGTGATGCAAGGAATAGGCTATCAGCATCAGCGGAAAAGCCCAAAAGCGAGGGCCTCGGCACAGGCAAGCCACAGCGAGCACCATGATTTGGCAAGACAGGCCCGAACGTATGCCATTCACGCCGTAGGCGTAAAACATTGCCGAAGCGAGCACAAACGCCAACGCCACTGGCAGATGTCTTGGCATCAGCCTAATGGCAGCCAAGAGGGTGGCACCCATATATCCCAATTCTACTATCAAGAAGAAGCCATGGGCAGACAGCCCGGCTCTGCGACACCACTCCATGGCCATCACCCACAGCCACTCGTCGCGCCAACCAATCGTTGAGAAATCCAGGTCGAGGTCCATGTCATAGACCATGGCGTAATTGTAGGTGTCGCCGAAATACACTCCGCTGAATGGCCTTAGGCCAAGCCAAAGTCCGATTGACAAGAAGAGCAACGAGGGCACCAGTTTGCCCATCGGCTGCAATTGCAGTTTGTCGCCCGATTCCATGCAGTACATCGCGCTGAGGCTAATGCTCATTGTCGCTGCTATTGCCATATATACTGGCCAATACAGGGCTGATTCCATCTATTTCATTTAAAGGCAAATGGCCAAATTCTAAATTTGAATGTTCCCCTTTTGATTACCACCAATGCTACATTAGGAAAGCGTCCTAAAGCTATCCAACCCGCGATTTTATCCAACATGGCCCGAGGCATTTTTCCCTCGGCAATAATGAAAATTGTGGCGTGGACAAATTGCGCAGTCAGAGCCGCATCCACCCTTGTATCAGCATTGTCAGCTGAGTAGAGCACTAGACCCTTTTGGAGCACTATGCGATACCTTTGTACAGTACCTGAAGGCACTACCTCAGTATCCGTACCAATAGATTCTAAGGCAAGAGCGAGCCGTATCTTCAAATTCTCTGGCATCTCACTTTCTTCGGCTGACGTTATCATAATTGCCTTACCTTTTACAGTCCTATTCATAAAAAGCTTGAGATCATGGGCTAAAAGTTTGAGTTCTTCCTCCTCAAGTTCAGCGCTAATTTCTCCCAATACTGTAAAACCGTGACCTTCCAAATCATATATGCCTTGGATAGTGGAATCGAAAAGCAATTCTATATATACTGCCAATGTAGGCAAAATCAAGCCTATAGCCATGGCTAATGCCCAAATACTCCATCGTTGGCTTTGCATTTTATCTATTCCTATAGATGGCGGTTCTATCACAACTGCGTGAGGACCGGTCAGGGCATCAGTAAGTTGGTTCTCTTCTTTTTTCTGCAGGAGATACAGAAATAGATTTTCCTTTACTTTTTGTTCTCTGCCCACTGACAACAGGTATTGCGATTGGATCGGACTCTCTGAAATCCGACTCTGCGCCACCTCCAGTGCCATGGTCTCTTTTTCTCTTTGCAATTGCAATCGCGAGATTTCATTGTTTAGGGATTCATCGATTGATTGTCTTAGGGATTCGAGTTCTTCTTCCAAATCCATCACCAAGGGATTTTGTTCTGACGAGTGTGCGAGTTTGGAATTATAGCGGGTCATCACCTCGTTGTACGAAGCCATCATCTGCTGAATCGGCACATTGTCGATGCCTGACACTGTGGGCAATAGCTTATGGTCGCGGTCTATGACATAGCGGCGTACATACGTCACCAACTCTATTTGATGAGCAATGTCATCGATATGCTTCTGCGCCTCGATGGCCGAAGCAGTCGCCATGGCTCCGTATTTCTCTGCGTCAAGCACCAGATTGTCGGACTTGTAATTGGCTATGTCAACATCAATGGCAGCCAATTCGGCTTGCAGCACCTCGATGCGTCGAGCCAAGAAATCATTGGCTGTCGCCAATATCCTCTGCCTTTCGTTTATCTTTTGATTTTCGTAGGCCTCAATCAGTGTCTTCAATACATTTTGTGCGCGCAATGGGTCGGTATCGGTATATGTCAAATCCACTATCGAGGCCGAGCGGTGGCGCTGTTCAACTTTTAATCTGGCTCTTATTGCCTGTGCCGACATATTCTGGCCTATGGAATCAAAACAGCATCTTGCCACTTCTTGCATCAGTTCCAAGCCTCTGAGGGTCTGCACCTCGTTGGTCAGATTTACAGTGGAAGATAGGCCGACATCTGGCAGAAATGACGCGCTTGCCGGTTGCCCATCGCCGAGACGTATCGAAGCGGTAGAAACAAATTCCTGTGGCCTACTCTTAGTATAGAGATATGCGCCATAGAGGCAAACGGCTATTGCAACGACAAACCAAGGCCAGCGGCGCAGGCACCGGTTCAAAAGTTTTCTCAGTCTCTGCTCCATCTTTTCATGCCTCATTTCGAGGTAAAAAATACCACAAGCGTCATGGCAAATGATGCAATTGAAATCCAGAAGGCCGGAGTGCGCAGGTTGTTGCCATTGGGCGTGGACTGGTTGATGCGCGTCATATTCGGCTCTACATACACCACATCGCCCGACTGCAAGTAATAGGCTGGCGAGGCATAGAGTGATTCCACATCGGTGAGATCAATGCGATAGGTATGCTGGTCGCCATCTATCTGCCTGACGATCATAACGTTGTCGCGGCGCCCGTTGATAGTTAGGTCGCCGCTGCGAGCCAGGGCCTCCAATAGGGTGACTTGGTCTTTTTCGATAGCTTTCCATCCCGGCTGGTTCACTTCGCCAAGCACCGAGATGCCCATATCATGAAATTCCACCATCACCACAGGGTCTCTGACCATGCGCGACGAAATCAGTCCGTATTTCACGGTATTGGCAACCTCTTCGCGCGTCAGTCCCTCGACTGATACCAGTCCCAATGTCGGAAAATCAATCTGGCCATTCCGATCTACGGTGTATTTCATGGGTTCGCGGCTGTGCGCGCTCTGGATGTTGAAAATCCTCGACAATTCTTCATCGCGGCTATGCACGGTGATGCTCAGTCGGTCGCCTTGCTTCAGTCTAATTGGTTGTCCTACTGATATCTCAATGGGCAATGCCGTTTGGGCATCTTGCATATATACGACCTTCTTGGGCGAACCGCAGCCCGCAAGCAACAGCACGCACAAGCACACTAATCCGATGGCTATCCAGCGTCGATAGGACTTTATTTTACTATGTGCATCATGCCTTTCAGGCTCCCAATGCATCGAAATCAAGCATAAGCGGTGATATCACCCCACAAAGTTAAGCATATTTTTCCGTCTTTTTATCTTTTCACCCCATCTTTTTGCATTATTTAATCCTCTTAATGTCATTTCATCCCTAAGTAACCGACCACCTTCAAATTATGGAAAGCATTTATCAGTGCGTAGCACGGATCTTGACTGTTAACTATACCTTTGCATATCCATTTCAAGGAGGGACGGGAATGTT
>JAJBUH010000223.1 GCA_020860445.1 Bacteroidales bacterium
ATTCTTCATTCTTCATTTTTCATTTTTCATTATTAACTATTAATTGGCCGTTATTGTTCGATGCGCTGGGCAATCCACTCGCCTACCTGCTCTGTAGTATAGGCCGGGAGACCCTGAGTCTGGATGTCGGGAGTGCGAATACCAGCCTCGAGCGAATCATTCACAGCCTTGCGTATACACTCGCCCTCGCGCTTCATGCCGAAATACTCAAAGAGCATTGCCACCGACAGAATCTGAGCCAACGGGTTGGCGATATGCTTGCCAGCGGCTTGTGGCCATGAGCCATGGATGGGCTCAAACACCGGGGTGCTCTCGCCAGTCGAGGCAGAAGGCAGCAGACCCATCGAACCGCTGATCACACTGCCCTCATCGGTGAGGATGTCGCCAAAGGTATTCTCGGTGACCATCACGTCAAAGAATTTAGGCTCCTGGATCATGCGCATTGCGGCATTGTCGACATACATATAGTCGGTAGTCACATCAGGATACTCAGGGGCAATCTCCTGTGCCACCTTGCGCCACAGTCGGCTAGATGCCAACACATTGGCCTTGTCAACTACCGTGAGGTGCTTGCGGCGCTGCTGAGCGTACTGATAAGCCACGCGCAGGATGCGCTCAATCTCAGGGCGTGTGTAGAGATTGGTGTCGTAAGCCTTGAAATCGTCCTGGTATTTCTCACCGAAATACATGCCGCCGGTCAGCTCGCGGATGCAGATGAAATCTGCTCCATCGACCAATTCGGTCTTGAGGGGAGATTTGTGGATCAGGCAGCTGAATGTCTCCACGGGACGGATATTGGCGAAAAGACCAAGCTTTTTGCGCATAGCCAGCAAGCCCTGTTCTGGACGCACCTTGGCATTGGGGTCATTGTCAAATTTGGGATGACCCACAGCTGAGAAGAGCACGGCATCTGCCCACTTGCAAATTTCGTAAGTTTCCTCAGGGAATGGGTCGCCCACTGCATCGATGGCTGCAGCGCCGCACAGCGCATAGCGATAAGTGACAGTATGGTCAAATCGGCGGCACACCGCCGACATCACATCTACTCCTTGTTTTGAAATTTCTGGCCCGATGCCATCGCCGGGCAATACTGCGATTTTGAAATCCATATTGGGGTAATTTTTTGATTGTCGATAATTTCGATAATATCGATAGTGTCGATATTATCGATAATATCGATAGTTTCGAGAATTCTCGATTTATTGAATCATGTTGAGCATCTTGATAGTCGCTTGGATAGCCGCCTCAGTCTGGTCGGGGTCGAGGCCTCGGGTCTTGAGAGTCTGGCCATTGTACTCCCAGCCGATAGTGGCTTGCACCAGGGCGTCAGTTCGGCCGCCAGGTGGTATATTCACCTGATAACTCACCAAAGTGGGAAATTTCAGTTTCAGCCGGCGCTCATATACCTTGCGCACCGCCTTGACAAAGGCGTTGTACTGGCCATCGCCCGTGGCGCTCTCCTGATATCTCTTGCCATCAATCTCGATGCAGATGGTAGCCGTCGGCGACAAGCCCTTGGCCAAGCTCAGATAGTAATTGACTATCTTTACGCGGCATTTCATGCGCGAGTGCTTAACCACATCGGCCACAATGTATGGCAAGTCGCTCTGAGTCACAATCTCTTTGCGATCGCCAAGTTCTATTACACGTTCGGTCACCTTGCGCACATCTTCCTCATCGAGTTCTATGCCCAGACTCTCAAGATTCTTACGGATATTGGCCTTACCCGAGGTCTTGCCGAGGGCATATTCGCGTTCGCGTCCGAAGCGCTCTGGCAGCAAGTCGTTGTAATAGAGATTATTCTTGCTATCCCCATCGGCATGCACGCCCGCGCATTGCGTAAACACATTCTCGCCAATGATTGGCTTATTTGGAGGCACCGAAATGCCGGAGAATGACTCAACGATATGGCTAACCTTGTTGATTTTCTTCTCATCGATGCCGGTCACCAGGCCCAGATGGTCATGGATCACAGCCACTGTGCTCGAGAGCGTAGCGTTGCCAGCGCGCTCGCCCAGGCCGTTGATGGTGCAATGCACCCCCTTGACCCCGGCTTGGATTGCGGCAAATACATTCCCGGCTGCCAAGTCGTAATCATTGTGGGCATGGAAATCAAAATGGAGACCAGGATAACGAGTGACCATGCGCTTTACATAATAGAATGTCTGCGTGGGGGTGAGGATGCCCAGGGTATCGGGCAACATGAATCGCTCAATCTCCTCGTCCTTGAGACTGTCCATAATGAAATACACATAGTCAGGCGAATTCTTTGCGCCATTGCTCCAATCCTCCAAGTAGAGGTTGATCTTCATGCCAGCCTCGCGGGCGCGGCGCACCTCCTCCTTGATGGCTTGGGCATGTTGCTCGGGGGGCTGCTTGAGCTGATGGATGCAGTGATTCTCAGAACCCTTGCTCAGCAGATTTATCACGCTGCCGCCAACATCTGTGATCCATTTGACTGATTCGCCCTTGTCGAGAAATCCCAGCACCTCGATCTGATGGGCGCGGCCATGGCGATGAGCCCAGTCGAGCACTGCCTTGACTGTCTCTTTCTCGCCAGTTGACACGCGAGCCGATGCCACCTCGATGCGCGGCACGTGTAGCTCAGTGAGCAAGAGCTTGGCAATGTTGAGCTTCTCTTGCTTTGAGAACGACACGCCCGAGGTCTGTTCGCCATCGCGCAGCGTGGTATCCATTATTTCGACATGACCTCCGCGGGGCATGCGCTTGTGGGTATATGTTTTCTCACCGGCCTCCATAGGCTCGCTTCTCATAAGCTTCTATTTCGGGCTGCTTGGTCAGCAGATAGTCAACGTCGTCGAGGCCGTTGAGCAGGCAATGCTTCTTATAGGCCGAAATCTCAAATTGCTCGCTACGGCCAGTCGTGAGGTTGGTAACAGTCTGGCGCGGCAGGTCAATCTCGACCTGAGCAGCGGGGTCGGCCTCGATGGTGGCAAAGAGTTCTGCCAAAAATTCAGGGCTCACTACCACGGGGAGCACGAAATTGTTGAGCTCGTTGTTTTTGTGGATATCGGCGAAGGCGCTCGAGATCACGGCGCGGAATCCGTATCCGGCGATGGCCCAAGCGGCATGCTCACGCGATGAACCGCTGCCGAAATTCTTGCCGGCAACAAGCACACGGGCATCAGCGTAGCGCGGGTCATTGAGTACAAAATCAGGGCGCGGATTGCCCTCGCTGTCATAGCGCCAGTCGCGGAATAGATTGTCGCCAAAGAAACTCTCATCGCGAGTTGTGGCCTTGAGAAATCGGGCCGGGATTATCTGATCGGTGTCGACATTCTCAAGCGGCAGAGGCACGCAGGTCGATGTCACCACCTCAAATTTTTGCTTCATATTGGTCTTATGTCTTTGGAAAGATTAGTCGATACTCTCGATAGTTTCGAGAGTCGAGAATTCTCGAAAATTTCGAGAATTCTCGAGAATTTTCGAGACGTTATTCACTATTCCTTATTCACTAAAAGAGTTCGGGGGTCTGTGATGACACCAGTGACGGCTGCTGCGGCAGCAGTGAGCGGACTGGCAAGCACGGTGCGAGCACCAGGACCCTGGCGTCCCTCGAAGTTGCGATTCGAGGTAGAAACTGCGAGTTTGCCAGCTGGCACCTTGTCGTCATTCATAGCCAAGCAAGCCGAGCAGCCGGGCTGGCGTATCTCAAATCCTGCCTCCTCGAGCACCTTGTCGAGGCCCTCGGCCTTGATTTGGTCAAGCACTCGCCATGAACCGGGCACCAGCCATGCGGTGACATCGGGATGCTTCTTCCTCCCCTTTGCGATTGAGGCAAAAGCGCGGAAATCCTCGATGCGTCCGTTGGTGCAAGCGCCGAGGAATACGTAGTCAACTTTGGTGCCCTCCATCTTCTGGCCGGGCTTGAATCCCATATAGTCGAGCGATTTGAGGAACGACTCGCGGCCTGCGGGGTCGATGCTGTCGAGCTCGGGTATGCTCTGGGTGATGCCGATGCCCATGCCGGGATTGGTGCCGTAAGTCACCATCGGCTCGATATCGGCAGCATCATAGCGCACTTCGTAGTCAAACGTGGCATCATCGTCGCTGCGCAGTGTGCGCCAATATGCCACTGCGTGATCCCAATCCTCGCCGAGAGGTGCGTATTCGCGACCCTTGATGTATTCAAATGTCACATCGTCGGGAGCCACGATGCCTCCGCGCGCACCCATCTCGATGCTGAGGTTGCACAGGGTGAGGCGACCTTCCATAGATAGGTTGCGCACTGCCTCGCCAGCGTATTCCACGAAATAACCGGTAGCGCCCGAGGTAGTGAGTTTTGACATCAGATACAGAGCCATATCCTTGGCTGTGACGCCCTCGCCGAGCTTGCCATCCACGATGATGCGCATGGCCTTGGGTTTTTGCTGCAGGATGCATTGAGATGCAAGCACCATCTCAACCTCGCTGGTGCCTATGCCGAAGGCGATGGCACCCATGGCACCGTGGGTCGAGGTGTGGCTATCGCCGCACACGATGGTCATGCCGGGGAGCGACAGGCCGAGTTCGGGTCCAACGACATGGATGATACCGTTGTTGTGGTCCATCATGCCAAAATGCTTGAGGCCGAACTCCTGAGCGTTGCGGCTTAGGGTGTCAACCTGGGTCTTGCTCACTGGGTCCTCGATAGGTTTGTCCTGGTCGTGGGTCGGAGTATTGTGGTCGGGCATGCAATAGATACGCTCAGGCCTGAGAGGCTTGAGGCCTCGGCTGCGCAGCCCCTCGAAGGCTTGCGGACTTGTCACTTCGTGGCAATACAGCCTATCTATATATAGTTGCGTGGGGCCATCGGGCACTTTCTGCACCACATGGGCATCCCAAATCTTATCAAGCAGAGTCATTGTCTGGTTTTTGGTTTTTAGTTTTTGGCTTTTGGACCTGGCTAATACAAGAGCATTTTCTTGCGGTTTTGTGCCCTTGTGGCTTTATGGTTTCAGCAAGGGCGCAAGCCCTTGCCTTATTTCTTAAACTTATTGATACAATCGATATAGGCCTCAACGCTGGCGCTTACGATGTCGGTGTTGGCACCGAATCCGTAGTAGACGCGGCCGTCATGCTCAACCTGCATGTGCACCTTGCCCACATCGTCCGAACCCTTTGAGATTGCCTGGATGGTAAATTCCTTGAGGGTCATCTGGCGCTTGATGATATTCTTGAGGGCTTTGATAGCGGCATCAACCGGACCGTTGCCGCTGGCACTGGCCTCAAATTTCTCACCGGCTATATCGAGACCCATGCAAGCCACGCTACGCACGCCCAGACCGGTAGTAACCTGCAGATAGTCAAGCTTGATGGCATGCGATGCCGAACGGTCGGCGCCGGCGAGCATCAAGATATCATCATCGGTAATCTCCTTCTTGCGGTCGGCCAATTTCAGGAATGCTTCGTACAGCTTGTCAAGCTTTTCGCCATCGATTTCCATGCCGAGCACGCTCAAGCGATGCTTCAGTGCAGCGCGCCCTGAGCGGGCTGTCAGCACAATCGAGTTGTCATCGATGCCGACATCTTTAGGCGAGATGATCTCGTAGGTTTGCACATTCTTCAACACGCCGTCCTGGTGGATGCCGCTGGAGTGGGCAAATGCGTTGCGCCCCACGATAGCCTTGTTGGGCTGCACGGGCATATTCATCAAGCTCGACACCATGCGGCTCGTCGGGTAGATTTTGGTGGTGTTGATATTGGTATCGATATTGATATCGTGGTGGCATTTCAGGATCATGGCCACCTCTTCGAGCGAGGTATTGCCTGCCCTCTCGCCGATGCCGTTGATGGTCACCTCGACTTGGCGAGCGCCATTGAGCACGCCAGCCATTGTGTTGGCTGTGGCCATGCCCAGGTCGTTGTGGCAGTGGGTCGAGAGAATAGCCTTGCCAGCCGAGAGGCCGTCGACATGCTCCATCAGATATTTGATCTTCTCGCCGTATTCAGCGGGCAGGCAATAACCGGTGGTGTCGGGAATGTTGACGACTGTTGCGCCAGCCTTGACCACGGCATCGACCACGCGGGCCAGATATTCATTGTCGGTACGGCCAGCATCTTCGGCATAGAACTCTACATCGTCGACAAATCGACGAGCGAGTTTCACGGCCGCTACTGCGCGCTCGATGATTTCCTCGCGGTTGCTGTTGAATTTGTATTTTATATGCGGGTCGCTGGTGCCGATGCCGGTGTGTATGCGCTTGCGCTTGGCATATTCCAGGGCCTCGGCGGCTACGCGTATGTCTTTTTCTACGGCGCGAGTCAGGGCGCAGATGGTAGGCCAAGTCACTGCCTTGGATATCTCTACTACTGAATTGAAGTCGCCAGGACTTGACACAGGGAAACCAGCCTCGATCACATCGACGCCGAGCAGCTCAAGTGCTTTGGCCACCTGGATTTTCTCTACTGTGTTGAGTTGGCATCCCGGCACCTGTTCGCCATCGCGGAGCGTAGTGTCGAAAATATAAAGCCTATCGCTCATATACCTTAAAAATTATAACCATTTACACAATTTTTCCGCAAAATTAGTAATATTCCCTCAATTCACCAAATAAATCCTAATTTTCTCTCCAATGAAGATTAAACAAGCAAGTGCAAATTTACGAAAGATTTTGGAAAAACAC
>JAJBUH010000068.1 GCA_020860445.1 Bacteroidales bacterium
ATACCATTCGGATGGTCATTTTTCATTCTTCATTTTTCATTCTTCATTTTTCATTCTTCATTTAATAGGGATCGACATCATATTGGAGGACCAGGGAGCGCATGGCGGGGAGCTGGGCGTGGAGCTCGGCCTGGAGGGCTCGGAGGATTTCCTTGACCTTGACCATCGAGGCATTGAGCTCGACTTTGAGCATTATCTGGCGTATGTAGAGCGACTGTATCCTCCCCACCGGCGGCTTGGCCGGACCCTGCACTCGCGTGCCGAATAGCTCGCGCAGGCGGTCGCCATAAATCTTGGCGATGTTGTCGAGTTCGCGCTCATCGCGATGCTTGAGATTGATATATATCAGGCGCGTAAACGGCGGATAGGCATACGCCTCGCGCTCTGCCACCTCCTGCTGATAAAATCCCTTGTAATCGTGCGCCTCAACAAACCGAATCACCGGATGATCAGGCGTGCGCGTTTGTATCAGCACCGTCCCCGGCTTGTCGCGCCGTCCGGCGCGTCCCGACACCTGCTCAAGCATGCAGAATGCCCTCTCGCTGGCCCGATAGTCGGGCATATTGATTACCGAATCGGCATTGATCACTCCGACCAACGATACCGCGCCGAAGTCTAATCCCTTGGTCACCATCTGCGTGCCCACCAGAATATCGGCTTTGCGCTCTGAGAATGCGCTGATCAGATTCTCATAGCTCATCTTGTTGCGCGTGGTGTCATAGTCCATGCGCAGCACCTTTGCTTCGGGAAAAGTCTCCTCGACCTCATCCTCAATGCGCTCAGTGCCATAGCCCACAACCTCGATTGTAGGCTCCTTGCAAGCCGGACAAGACTCGAGCATTGGATACACCGTGCCGCAATAATGGCACACCAGATTGTTGGCCCGCTTATGGTAGGTCAGCGACACATCGCAATACTTGCACCGGGGCACATACTGGCAACTCGTGCACCGCGCCATGGGCGAATACCCGCGCCGATTGTGGAAGAGTATGGCTTGACCGCCATCCCTGACCGCATTGCGCACAGTACTAATCAGCGGATTGGCCAACGACCCGTTGAGAGCCTTCTTTTTCCACTCCTTGGCCAGGTCTACAATCTGAATCTGTGGCAGCTGGGCGCCTTGGAATCGCTCTTCGAGTTCGACCAACCCATATTTGCCAGTCACCGCTTTATAATAGGTATCGACAGCCGGGGTGGCGCTGCCGAGCAGCACCTTTGCGCCATGCTTATGAGCCAGCATGATGGCTGTGTCGCGAGCATTGTAGCGCGGAGCCGGGTCAAATTGCTTGTACGAGGCATCATGTTCCTCATCGACTACCACAAGGCCGAGCTTGGCAAAAGGCAGAAAGACTGCCGACCTCGCGCCCACAACTATGCACGGCGAGATGGTATGCAGCAACTGATTCCAAATCTCTACCCTCTCGTTGTCAGAAAATTTTGAATGGTACACCTTGAGCTTGTCGCCAAAATATCCCCTCAACCGCTCGGTGAGCTGGGTGGTCAGCGCAATCTCAGGCACAAGATAGAGCACTTGTTGACCTTGGCGCAACACATAATCTATAAGGTGGGCATACACCTCGGTCTTTCCGCTCGATGTCACCCCTCGCAGCAACGTCACTTGGCGCTGCAAGAAGCTCTCATGGATCTTCTTTGCCGCCTCGGCCTGAGCCTCAGACGACTCGGGAATGCCCGACACTTGGATTCCCAAAGGTGCGAAGCGCGACACCTCGCGTGTATATCTCTCAACAATTCCCTTGTCAACCAGAGACTTGAGTATCGTGGTCGAGGCTCCTGACTTGTTTAGCAATTCTTCTTGGCTCACCTCGGCAACCGCACTTCCCTTATGAGTGAAGGCTGACATTTGGAGCAGGGTGAGCAGCAGGGTCTCTTGCTTTTTCGCCCCCTTTACCTTGTCAAACGCCTCACGTAGCGCCTCATCATTGCCGCGCTCAAAAGCCACACGTACGCATTTCTCTTTTTTGGCCCGATAGCGCTCAACCAGCGATTCAGAGATGATGGCCGCGCCCTTTTCGGCCATGCGGTTCATCAGCGCCGGCAGACTCTTGAATCCAGTCGCCTTCTCAATCTCCTGAGCCGACAGCTTGCCGCGGGTCTGCAGCAGTTGCGCCACCATGGCCTCGCGCTCGGTGAGGGTGGCGCACTCCTCCATATCGAAATCGGGATTGATCTCAAATGTAGTCTCGCTCTCAATCTTCATTCCTGCTGGAACAGCCGCCTTGTACACCTCGCCGATGCTGCATAGATAGTACTCGGCCATCCATTCCCACAGGCGGAGCTGAGGATTGCGCAACACCGGCTGGGCATCAAGCACGTAGAGCACATCCTTGACCTGATACTCCTTTGGAGCCTCAGGCACAATGTTGGCCACAATGCCAGTGTAGAATTTGCGTTTTCCGAAAGGCACAATCACCCTTGAGCCCACTCTCACATCGCGGCTCAAAGCCTCAGGCAGACGGTAAGTAAAGGTTGAGCCGAGAGCGAGAGGCAAAATTACTTCGGCGTATTCCCCAATCATTTATTTTTGATCAGACGACGGTAAAGAATTATGGCTATTATGGCGTATAGGATATTAGGAATCCACATGGCCACCATAGGCGAGGCCATGCCCGAGGTAGCAAAGGTCTGGGTGATGGTCATAAACAGGATGTAGCTGAAACTCAGCACCAGTCCGATGCCGATGTTGAGACCCATGCCTCCCTTGACCTTCTTTGACGACAGGGCCATGCCGATGATCGTAAGGATAAAGGCGGCCGCAGTCATGGCGAAGCGGCGGTGATATTCCACCTGGAATCTCTGTATATTGCCCACGCCGCGCTCAATTTGGCGGTCGATGTATTCGGCCAACTGGGGCGTGGTCATCTTCTCATGGTCATCCACGGCGATGAGGAAGTCGCGAGGCTCAAAGGGTATCATCGTGTCAATCTGAGCCCCCTTGCGGATTATCTCCTTCTCATCCTGGAAATCACGAATCACATAGTTGCGGGCGCGCCACAGATACAGGGTGTCCCACTTGATGGTCTGGGCTGTCATGCGCGACACCAAGCGCTTGTTTTCGTCAAACGATTCAAGCGAAAATCGCGTGCCAGTCTTCGAGGTATTGTCGTAGCGGCTCATATAGGCGATTTCGCCCGGAGCCACCATCAGCATGATGTTTGAGCCATAGTCGACACGCTTATTCTTGACATAAGTATTGTAATACTCAATCCTCTTGACATTGGCGGGAGGGATGACGTAGGCGTCAAACACAAAGGTTGCCGCCGCAATCACAAATGCCGACATCAGATACGGCACCAACAGTCGGTTGTAGCTGATGCCGGCCGACAGCATGGCTATGATCTCGGAGTTGCCAGCGAGCTTTGAGGTGAAAAAGATTACGGCGATGAAGGTGAACAGCGGAGCGAACTGAGTGGCGAAATAGGGCAAGAAGTTGATGAAATAGTCCACGACCGTAGCCTTCAAGGGAGCCTTGAGGAACGAATCAAGTTTCTCGTTGATGTCAAACATCACCACGATAGCCAACAACAACAGGATGGCAAACACGTAGGTGCCCAGAAACTTCTTGATTATGTACCAGTCTATTCGCTTCAAAGGGGTCTTTGGTTTTTAGTTTTTGGCTTTTGGAAATATTACTCTACCATAGCCATTACTTATTACTTATTACTTAATCTCAGATCCTACGGTCTAAGACTTGCACCATTTCTTCTTTCCAGACCTTGAAGTCGCCAGCCTGAATATGCTTGCGAGCCTCGCGCATCAGCCACAGATAGAATCCGAGGTTGTGGATCGAGGCAATCTCCATAGCCAGAATTTCCTGGGCTATGAACAGGTGGCGCACATAAGCCTTGGTGTACACGCGGTCGACAAACGTCGGGCCATCCTCCCACAGTGGCGAGAAATCGTCGGCCCATTTCTTGTTGCGCATATTCATAGTGCCCCAGGGCGTAAACAGCATGCCGTTGCGGCCATTGCGCGTTGGCATCACACAGTCCATCATATCCACGCCTCGGTCTATGGCCTCGAGCATATTCACGGGGGTGCCTACGCCCATCAGGTAGCGCGGACGGTCGGCTGGCAGGATATCGTTGACCACCTCGATCATCTCATACATCTTCTCGGCCGGTTCGCCCACCGCCAGACCGCCAATGGCATTGCCGTCAGCTCCGAGGCTGGCAACATGTTCAGCCGCCTCGCGGCGCAAGTCGGGATAGGTGCAACCCTGCACTATGGGGAAATAGGCCTGGCTGTAACCATACAGGCCCTCGGTCTCGTTGTAATGCTTCCAGCCGCGCTCAAGCCAAGCCTTAGTCAGGTCGAGCGATTTGCGCGAATAGTCATAATCAGAGGTGCCCGGCGGACATTCGTCGAGAGCCATCATGATGTCGCTGCCTATGGCGCGCTGTATGTCTACCACATTCTCAGGGGTGAAGAGGTGCTTGGAACCGTCGATATGGCTGCGGAAATGCGCACCCTCGGACGTAAGCTTGCGCCTGTCGCTGAGCGAGAACACCTGGAAGCCGCCGCTATCAGTCAGGATAGGACGGTCCCAGCCGCCGAATTTATGCAGTCCGCCAGCCTTGCGCAGTATGTCTACTCCGGGACGCAGGTACAGATGATATGTGTTGCCGAGGATTATCTGGGCTCCAATCTCATTCTTTAGGTCGCGAAAATGCACAGCCTTGACACTCCCCACCGTACCTACCGGCATGAAGATGGGCGTCTCAATCTGGCCATGGGCTGTGGTAATAAGCCCGGCGCGGGCTGCCGTGCCGGGCGCTGTGGCTTTAAGCTCGAAATCCATCAAAAGAGTTTCTCTGGATATTCGCCTTTGGCATGCATTTCTGCCAACTTCTCCACCACTCCGGGGCGGTCGTCGGTGTAGGTGACGCCAAACCACTGCGAGTCGGTGTCGAGCACCTTGACGGGCTTCTCGCCCGAGGTGATCAACGCGTCAACCACGGTGGGGATGTAAAATTCTGACTTGAGCTCAGTGCCGCGAGCGTTGAGAAATTTGAGGAACTCCCTCTCGGTATAGTCGAAATAGTCGGGATTGAAGCCCCAGAGATTCATCGACACGGGGGTTGTGGGTGCCAGGAAGCACTCCAGACCAGTCTCGTCGGTGTAGCAGATGCGGTGATCCTTGTCAAAGCCGATGGCTGTGCGCTCTACGATATTGGTCAGGTGGCTGTTGTCATCGACAGTGCATACGCCGCGCGACACTGTACCATTCTCAGTCATGGTGTTGCCCACGCGGAATCCCACCATCGAGTATTCGTCTTGCTGATTCTCAAGCTGGCGAGCCATGACCTCGAATGCGTCGCGGCCATAGAAATCGTCGGCATTGATTACGGCAAATGGCTCGTTGACCACCTCGCGAGCAGCGCGGATGGCACGAGCGGTGCCCCAGGGCTTGACGCGCCCCTCGGGCACAGAGTATCCCTCGGGCAGGTCTTCGAGGGCTTGGAAAGCGACCTCGACAGGCACATGGCCCTTGTATTTTTTCAGTATCTTCTCGTTGAAATCTTGCTCGAAATCTTTACGGATCACAAACACTACCTTGCCAAATCCGCTGCGGATAGCATCGTAGATTGAGTAGTCCATAATTGTCTCGCCGTGGGGGCCGACGCCGTCGAGCTGCTTCAGTCCGCCATAGCGACTGCCCATGCCGGCTGCCAAAACTAATAGTGTAGGTTTCATAAGCTGATGTTTACTTCAAGATGTTGGCTTGAATTTGTCGTGCAAAGTTACGACTTTTTGATGAATTATGAAAACCATATAATAAAAAAGTGAGGGGCTCGCGCCCCTCGCTTGTATTACTTTGTGCCTTCTACCTCGGGAGCTATCAGCTTGTAGCCCTTGCCGTGGATGTTGATGATTTCGATTGACGGGTCGTCCTTGAGGTGCTTGCGCAGCTTGGTGATGTAGACGTCCATCGAGCGGGCGTTGAAGTAATTGTCGTCGATCCAGATCGTCTTCAGCGCGAAGTTACGCTCCAGGATTTCGTTGACATGAGCGCAGAGCAGGCTCAGCAGCTCGCTCTCCTTGGTGGTGAGCTTGGTGATCTTGTCGTCGACCATCAGCACTTGCTTCTGGGTGTCGAAGGTGAACTTGCCGATCTTGTACATCGTGATCTCCTTGCCCTTCTTGCCCTTGACGCGGCGCAGGATGGCTTCGATACGGAACACGAGCTCCTCCATCGAGAATGGTTTGATGATGTAGTCGTCGGCTCCGATCTTGAAGCCTTCGAGGATATCTTCCTTGAGAGATTTCGCAGTTAGGAATATGATGGGTACTTCAGAATTGACAGTGCGGATTTCCTGAGCCAATGTGAAGCCGTCTTTTTTAGGCATCATCACATCGAGCACGCAAATATCATATTTCCCCTTTAAAAATGCTTTGTAGCCGCTCTCTCCGTCGGCAAAGAGGTCGGCGTTGAACCCCTTGGCTTGCAAATACTCGCGCAGGAGCATGCCCAGGTTTTCATCGTCCTCACAAAGCAGAATGCGCATTCTGTCTTCCATAATTCAATTTATTTTGAGAGTGGTAATATTATTATAAACTTTGTTCCTACATTT
>JAJBUH010000243.1 GCA_020860445.1 Bacteroidales bacterium
CATGTAGGATGTAAGGAATCATTGAGTTTCCTTAGAATCGCTGAGTAGTTACAAATTATAAATATCACAATACATTCAGCCATGAAACTTAAACCAATCTCATTCGCTCTTTGCGCTCTGCTTCTGGCCAGCTGCGCAAGCAAGGTGGAGAAGACCGCCGACGGCGTGGTGGTCAACTTGGCTCAAGCCACTCCCGACAAAGCTCGAAAGGTGAGGGTGCAAGTGCTCGGCGACAAGCTGATGCGCGTGTCCGCTACACCCGACAAACAATTTGCCGACAAGCAGTCGCTCGTGGTAGTGCCGCAACAGGCTACCCCCGAGTTTGACGTCACCGAACGTGACAACCAGGTAATCGTCAGCACCTCGCAAATCGAGGCCCGCATCGACAAACAGACTGGCGATGTACAATTCTATGACGCCCAGGGCAACCTCATCCTGGCCGAGGATCCGGGCAGCCGCTCGTTCCAACCCATCTCGGTCGAGGGCACCGATGCCTACACCGTAGGCCAGAAGTGGGCCTCGCTCGACCCCAAGGAGGGATTCTACGGCCTGGGTCAGCACCAGAGCGACGAATTCAATTACAAGGGCAAGAACGAAGAACTATTCCAGTACAACACCAAGGTGTCAGTGCCATTCGTGGTATCGACCAACAACTATGGTGTGCTGTGGGACAGCTACTCGCTGTGCCGCTTTGGCAACCCCGAGGCTTACAAGCAGCTCGGCCAGGTATTCAAGCTCTATGACAAAGAGGGACAAGAAGGCGCCCTAACGGGCACATACACCCCGGCCGACAAGAGCAAAGCACCGCTGGTGCAGCGCGAAGACTCAATCTACTTTGAGCACCTGACCCGCGGCGACCTCGCCCATGTGATCAACCTGCCCAAGGATTTCCCATACTATGGCAGCCACGTCGTATATGAGGGGGAAATCGAACCCCTCGCCACTGGCACCTACCGTTTCAACCAGTACTATTCCGGCTATCAAAAGATATACATTGATGGCAAGGAGGTAGTGCCCGAGCGCTGGCGCACCGCCTGGAATCCCAACAGCTACAAATTCACCGTCGACCTCGAAAAGGGCAAGCGCGTGCCTATCCGCATCGAGTGGGAACCCAATGGCTACGTAGCCTATTGCGGTCTGCGCGCTTACGCGCCTGTCGACAATGCCGAGCAAGAAAAACTGGCTTGGTGGAGCGAGATGCAACCCCAGGAAGACTACTATTTCGTCTATGGCCAAGACATGGACGATGTAATCTCGGGCTACCGCACCCTCACCGGCAAGGCCCCCATCATGCCCAAGTGGGTGATGGGTTTCTGGCAGAGCCGCGAGAAATACAACAACGAGGACGAAATCCTCGGCGCTCTGGCTGGTTTCCGCAAGCGTCAGATCCCTATCGACAACATCGTGCTCGACTGGCTGCACTGGCGCGAAGATTCGTGGGGCAGCCACAAGTTTGACGAGGCTCGTTTTCCCGACCCCAAGGGCATGATCGACTCGATCCATGCCATGCACGGCCGCTTTATGGTATCGGTTTGGCCTAAATTCTACGCCTCGACCGACCACTACAAGCAATTTGACGAGAATGGCTGGATGTACAAGCAAGCCATCAAGGATAGCATCCTCGACTGGGTAGGCCCGGGCTATCTTGGCTCGTTCTATGACGCTTACAATCCTGATGCTCGCAAACTCTTCTGGAATCAGATGTATGAGTGCTACTATCCCCTCGGCGTGGATGCCTGGTGGATGGATGCCTCAGAGCCCAATATCCGCGACTGCACCGACCTGCAGTATCGCAAAGACCTGTGCGGTCCGACAGCCCTCGGTCCCTCGGCTGAGTATTTCAACGCCTACGGCCTGATGAATGCCGAGGCCATCTACGACGGCCAACGCTCGGTCGACCCCGACAAGCGAGTGTTCCTGCTTACTCGTTCTGGCTTTGCCGGACAGCAGCGCTACAGCACTGCCACATGGAGCGGCGACATCGCTACTCGCTGGGAGGATATGAAGGCACAAATCTCTGCCGGCCTCAACTTCGCCTCATCTGGTATTCCATGGTGGAGCATGGACATCGGCGGTTTCTGCGTTGAGGATCGCTATGTCGCTGGCGAACAGGAATATCAAAAGACTGGCCGCGAGAATGCCGACCTGAAAGAATGGCGCGAGCTCAACAGCCGCTGGTTCCAGTTTGGTGCATTTGCGCCGATGTACCGCGCCCATGGCCAATGGCCATACCGCGAGGTTTACAACCTAGCCCCCGAGAATCACCCTGCCTACAAGAGCATCGTGTATTATACCAAGCTGCGCTACGACCTGATGCCCTATCTCTACTCGATGGCTGGCATGACCCACTTTAATGATTATACCATCCTGCGCCCCATGGTGATGGATTTCACTGCCGACCTCAATACCCGCGACCCGGGCGACCAATATATGTTTGGTCCCGCCTTCTTAGTTGCTCCGGTGTATGAGTATGGCGCTCGCGAACGCGAGGTGTATTTCCCCAAGGGCTCGAAGTGGTATGATTTCTACAGCGGCAAGGAGCAGAGCGAAGGCGGCGAGAAGCTCGCCGTGGCAGCTCCCTACGAGAGGATGCCTCTGTTTGTGCGCTCTGGCTCAATCGTACCTGTCGGCCCGGATATGCAATGGAGCGACGAGAAACCGGCTGAGGATATAACCCTGTTTGTCTATGCTGGCGAGAATGGCAATTTCACCCTCTATGAGGACGAGAATACCAACTATAATTACGAAAAGGGCCAATACGCCCAGATACCTATCAGCTATGATGATGCCTCATCGACACTGACCATTGGCGACCGCAATGGCGAATTCCCGGGCATGCTCCAGAATCGCCGATTCAACATCGTCAAGATCAGCCCCGACACCCCCGTGGCTTACAACAAAAAAGCCAAGGGCATCGAGGTAGCTTATGATGGCAATAAGCAAGAGATAAAGATCTAATTTGGTCGAGAATTCTCGAGAGTTTTCGATGATTCTCGAGGATTCTCGACCAAATCGATAGTATCGAGATTATCGATATTGTCGATTTTATCGAGAAAATTACAGGTTATGTTTAGGTTTGCAATTTTGGCGTTATCGGTGGTGATAGCGCAAATCAGCGGGATGGCCGCTGACCCGCGGGCCGAGCTGTTTACCAGCGACTGGCGCTTTGCGCTGGTCGATGACCCGGCTGCTGCGCAGCCCAGCTATGACGATTCGGGTTGGCGAGCCCTCTCCCTGCCTCACGACTGGGCCATCGAGGGAGATTTCTCTGAGGACAACCCCTCGGGCACTGGCGGCGGGGCGCTGCCCGGCGGCATCGGCTGGTATCGCAAGACATTTGAGATGTCGGCTGCGGCTCAGGGCAAGCATACTTACATCGACTTTGACGGCGCTTACATGAATGCGTCGGTATATATCAATGGTCATCTGCTTGGCACTCGCCCCTATGGGTATGCGTCATTTAGTTATGACTTGACCCCCTACCTCAGCTACACTGAGCCCAATGTCGTGGCTGTCAAGGTAGATAATTCTGACCAGCCCAATTCGCGCTGGTATTCCGGCTGCGGCATCTATCGCAATGTGTGGCTGCGCACATTAGGTGATGTGCAGATACCCCTGTGGGGGCAATGCGTGCGCACTGATGTCGATGCTGACAATGCTGTCATCAATGTGGCTACCACTGTTGATAATCTTGCTGATGGCAAGCGCAATATCGTATTGCGCTTGGCGCTTATCGATGCCGACGGCAATACTGTCGCCACTGCCGATGCCTGTCAGGCATCGGTGGCAGGGCAGGGGAGCGAGGTGGTGTCAACGCTGTCGCTTGCCAATCCGCATCTGTGGTGCCCAGCTGACCCGTATCTTTATACCTTAGATACTACTGTCGAGGATGCTGCCACTGGCGCAAAGCTTGACCACTATACTGTCACCACTGGCATGAGATTTTATAAGTTTGACCCTGTCAAGGGTTTCTCGCTCAATGGCAAGCCCATGAAAATCAATGGGGTGTGCATGCACCATGATCTGGGCGCCCTCGGTGCTGTGGTAAATACCAGGGGCATCGAGCGTCAGCTCGAGATTCTCAAGGAGATGGGTGCCAATGGCTATCGCTGCACCCACAATCCACCAGCCCCCGAGGTGCTGGACCTGTGCGACCGGATGGGTTTTCTGGTGATGGACGAGACATTTGACATGTGGCGCCGCAACAAGACTGCCAACGACTATGCCCGGTATTTTGACGAGTGGCATGAGCGTGACCTGAGCGACCTGATACTGCGCGACCGCAACCACCCGTCGGTGATCATCTGGAGCATCGGCAACGAGGTGCTGGAGCAGTGGAGCGATGCCAATGCTGACACGCTGAGCTTCGAGCAGGCTAATCTGATTCTCAATTTTGGCCACTCGGCCGATATGCTGGCCAGCGAGGATGGCGAGTTGAGCGTCAATTCGCTGCTGACCCGCAAGCTGGCTCAGCATGTGCGCGACCTGGACCCTACACGGCCCATCACCGCTGGTTGCAATGAGCCAGAGCCAGGAAATCACCTGTTTAGATCGGGTGCCCTGGATATCATCGGGTATAATTACCATGACGAGTGGATGCCGTCGGTGCCGCAGAAATTCCCCGGCAAACCGTTTATCATCACCGAGAGCGTGTCGGCGCTGCAGACGCGCGGATATTACCGCATGCCATCTGACAGCGTGGTGCTGGCGCCCGACCGCTGGGATATTCCTTACTTTGACCCGACATTTTCATGCTCGAGCTATGACAATTGCCATGTGCCTTGGGGCAACACCCACGAGGGCACTATGCGCATGGTGCGCGACCATGATTTCATCTCGGGGCAGTTTGTATGGACTGGATTTGATTACATAGGCGAGCCTACACCTTACGGTTGGCCGGCTCGAAGCAGCTATTTCGGAATTGTCGATTTGGCGGGTTTTCCTAAGGATAGTTATTATATGTACCAGAGCCAATGGCGCTCCGATGCGCAAGTGTGCCACCTGTTTCCGCATTGGAATTGGCAGGAGGGGCAGCGGGTGGATATGTGGTGCTATTTCAACAATGCCGACGAGGTGGAGCTGTATCTTAATGGGCAGTCTCAGGGTGTGCGTCGGCTCGGAGCTGATGACTTGCATGCCTCTTGGCGGCTGACTTACGAGCCAGGCACTGTCGAGGTGGTAGCTCGCAAGGATGGCAAGGAGGTAGCTCGCGATGCTCGCCATACGGCTGGAGCGCCGGCTGCCATACGGCTCACGCCGGACAGGCATGAAATCACGGCCGATGGCCGCGACTTGAGTTATGTCGCCGCCGAGGTGGTCGATGCCGATGGCAATCTTTGCCCTTGGGCTGAGGATCAGATCACCTTTGTGGTCAATGGCGCCGGGTTTAATGCCGGGGTAGATAATGGGAGCCCCATCTCGCTTGAGCGCTTCAAGGCTGACCATCGCCGCGCCATGTATGGCCGCGCCATGCTCATCGTGCAATCCTCAGGCGCTCCCGGCCCCATCACCGTCACCGCCACCGCCGATGGCCTGGAGGCCGGCCAGGCCGCTCTCGCAGCGCGGTAAACCATAGCACCGCGCCTAAAGCGCGGCGAACCGTGGTGCCTCACTACTCGCCTGATACCAGAGACGGTGGGGCCCAGGCGCCCTCGCGGGCCCGGTCAGGCGGTGAGTAATCTTGCGGTTTTATGCCCTTGTGGTTTTATGGTATTTGGGGGCCGTATGGCCCCAACTTTTTTGCCCATCTTTTTGTTCCTTTTTATATCAATCTTTTTGTTATGAAATTTGTATCCTGGAATGTGAATGGGCTCAGGGCAATCCGCACCAAGGGCTTTGACGATATTGTGCGGCAGATGGATGCCGACTTTTTCTGTGTGCAAGAGACCAAGCTGCAAGAGGGCCAGATCGACCTCGACGAGCTGGGCTATCACTCGTATTGGCACTATGCCGAAAAGAAGGGCTACTCGGGAGTGGCCATTCTGGCCCGCACCGAGCCGCTGAGCGTGCGCCAGGGCATCGGCAGCGCCGACCACGACAGCGAGGGTAGGGCGCTGACGCTCGAATATCCGGATTTCTATTTGGTCAATATCTATGCCCCTAATGCTCAGGCTGAGCTGCGGCGCATCGATTTTCGCTGCGACTGGGAGGATAGATTTCGCGCCTACTTGCAAGAATTAGATAAGTCTAAGCCGCTGGTCATCTGCGGCGATTTCAATGTGGCGCGCAATGATATCGACCTCAAGCACCCGGAGCTGTATCGCGGCACCACCGGATTTAGCGACCCCGAGCGCGCCAAGCTGGAGCAGCTGATCGGCGCCGGTTTTGTCGATACCTATCGCGCCCTGCACCCCGATACCGAAAAGGTGTACACCTGGTGGAGCTACCAGATGCGTTCGCGTCAGCGCAACGATGGCTGGCGCATCGACTATTTCCTCATCTCCGAGCGCCTGCTGCCCCGCCTCACCTCAGCCGAGATCTACACCAAAATCATGGGCAGCGACCACTGCCCGATAAGCATAACGCTTGATTAGCTCAGCCCAGCCCCCTAACCCCCTAAAGGGGGAAGGCTACCGCCTGC
>JAJBUH010000069.1 GCA_020860445.1 Bacteroidales bacterium
GCGCCGTGATCTTTGGCTAAGCCTCAGCCACGGACTTTTGCGCATGAGCCGAAATCCTCCTTGAAAACTTTGCCATCTCGATAAAAGGTCATACTTACAGGTTGGTCTTGCATGGCCAAATTGGTCTCTAAAAGATTGTCATTTCCATCAATAGTCCAAGGCCCAAATTCGTAAAGATTGTATTCACCACTGTATCCTCGCATTGACGCTTCGCCATCAGGGATAATCTCAATCGTCGGAATAATTTTTTCAAGCTCTTCAGTACGCCCAAGGAAGTGGGAGAGATTATAGATATAGCCTATTGTCTCTTTGGCTTTTTCTATATCAAATTCAGGATGAATGGAATAAATCCTATAACTTTCTTTAAAATAGTCTAAAGAGTTGGAGGCATCCCCAAGACATAGGTAGTCATAAGCAATATTTGAGTAAGTTAGAGCCAAATCTTGGTGATCGGATCCTAAGAATTCCAACTTAACATTGAGCAATCGGTCCAAATAAAGCAGAGCCTTGTCATAATCTTCTGATTTGAAATATTCATAGGAAAGGTTATCATAACCGTAAGAAAGATTTTCATAAGAAAGGCGAGTATCCGGATGCTGTGCGCCCAATATATCCAATCTGATGTTAAGAGCATTTTCCAAATAAGAGAGGCCTAATTCCGCTTCTCCCATATAAAGATAAGCCATGCCAAGATTATTGTAATCCCTGGCTATTTGAGGATGCCATTCTCCATAAAGAGACAAGTCTATCTTTAATGCTTCTTGGTGAAAAGTTTTGGATCTCTCAAATTCGCTTAATGAACAAAATGCGCTTCCGACATGATTCAATAGGAGTGCGACAAGAGACTGGTCTGGATTGGAAGATTTAGAACAGACTTCGAGACCTTTTTTTGAAATAGTCCAAAGCTTTGTCATATTTCTCAAGAGACATATAAACGGAACCTAAATTCCCATAGGATACGGCAATCTCTGAAGCATCTTCGGGTAATACTTCTTCTTTGATGGCTAAAGCTTTCTCAGTGTATTCTAAACCCTTGTCAAAATTACCTTTTATCAAATAGATTACACCTAAGTTGCTATATGCTTGGCTAGTGCTAAAATCGCGCTCACCTAAGGTTGAAAGCCGAATGTCTAATACTTTTTGATTTATTTCGAAAGCAGTGTCATAATCTCCTAAGGAACCAAAAATGCCACCTATGCTATTGTATACACTGGTAGTATTTAGGTGAGTGTCACCAAATGATGAAAGCGTTAAATCTAAGGCTTTTTCTGCATAATCCAGTGCTTTAGGGTAATCGGCCATATAGCCCTCTTCATACTGAGCAGCCTTGTTGAAATATTCCCAATTGTCTGGGGCTGCTTCTGTAAGGATGGCGTAATAGTGGCTCACTGAGTCGCGGAGGTTTTGCATTTTGAAGGCCTCAATAGCTTCTTCCATAAATTGGAAGGCGGAGGCGAGGTCACGGTCGGCTGCTGATTCCTGTTCCTCAGCAGCTTTACGTATTTCGGTGGCTCGATCTTTATTTGCTAACTTTTGGTGCAGATAGGCTGAAGCGTTCCCTTGCATTACCTGACTAAGTAATTCACTGATAGATTTCCATTGCCCTTCGCGCTTTAGGTCATAGATGCGACGTTGCAGAGAGTCGAGGGTTTGATAGTCGGTGATGGAGAGTTCTTCGGCTATGCTTTGGATTTGTTTTTGTATCTGTTCTTCGTTGTTGATGTAATCGACATATAGAGTCTGTAGGCTGTCAAGGCGTACCTTTGTGGCAGCGTACTGGACGTCAGATTCAGATAGCGATTCCAGTTGATCGCGACACTGTTGGCGCAATTCGTTGAGCTCATCCGTCTGTTGGCGATATTTCTTGCGCAGTTGGGTATAGAGGGTTTTGTAATCTTGCTCTTGTTGTTTCTTGTCAACCACTACTACATCCAGATCGTTGGCTGAATGGGCATAGCTTTTACCTTTAGTAGGCAATGCCAAAACATAGTCAGATGGAGTTACACCATTTACCTGGAAATTTCCAGGTACTTGCATTGAGAATGAGCCATCTTGACCCGTAGCCTGACTCTGTGAATTGCCCACTATAACCTTTACTCCAGCTACTGGTGTCACTGGAGCAGTAGCTGAGTGGGTAATGAGTCTTACTACACCTCGCTGTTGGAAGGTTTGACCATTCATAGGCCAAAAACACAAAATAGTAAGAAAGAGTAGAGTATACTTTATGCACGTCATATTCCGTGAGATGATAGAAAAAGAAACCATAAGTAATATTTTCCCAATATAAATAGATTATCTTTTGTTGCGGAGCCATTGGGCGAAGAAGCGGTCGTAGACGAGAAAAATTGTCAATACCATCTTCAAAAAATGATTACCAGAAAATGATTACCAGAAAATGGTTACCATTTTCTGGTAAAGAAAAAGAGATGGAATTTTGAAAAGTAAAGAATGGCCATCCGGAGGGGGGAGCCGGATGGCCATTTTTCATTCTTCACTTTTCATTTTTCATTTCTTGAGGCCGCAGGCTTGGCATTTCTCTGAAATCTCGGTGAAGAAGTCGTTGCCCTTGTCATCAACGAGGATGAAGGCGGGGAAGTCCTCAACATCGATTTTCCAAATGGCTTCCATGCCCAGCTCGGGATACTCAACGAGCTCAACGCGCTTGATGCTGTTCTGAGCCAGCACAGCGGCGGGACCGCCGATTGAACCGAGGTAGAAGCCACCATGTTTCTTGCAAGCATCGGTCACTTGCTTTGAGCGATTGCCCTTGGCAATCATCACCATGCTGCCGCCAGCAGCTTGGAACTGGTCGACATAACTGTCCATGCGGCCAGCGGTGGTGGGACCGAAGGAGCCAGAAGGCATTCCAGCCGGTGTCTTGGCTGGGCCGGCATAGTAGATGGGGTGATCCTTGAGGTATTGAGGCATGGGTTCGCCCTTGTCGAGGCGCTCCTTGATCTTGGCGTGAGCAATGTCGCGGCCCACGATGATGGTACCGTTGAGCGATAGGCGAGTAGATACGGGATATTTGGTGAGCTCGGCCAGAATCTCCTCCATCGGGCGGTTGAGGTCAATCTTCACCACTTCGCCCTCGCCAGCCTTGCGGTAGCTCTCGGGTATGAGTTCGCCTGGATTGTCATCAAGCTTCTCAATCCACAGACCCTCGCGATTGATCTTGGCCTTGATATTGCGATCGGCCGAGCAGCTTACGCCGAGACCTACGGGGCATGAAGCGCCGTGGCGTGGCAGACGTATCACGCGCACGTCGTGAGCAAAATATTTGCCGCCGAATTGGGCGCCGAGGCCGATTTCCTCAGCAGCTTTCTTGAGCTGCTTCTCGAGCTCGATGTCACGGAAAGCATGGCCCAGTTCGTTGCCGTGGGTGGGTAGATTGTCATAGTATTTCACCGAAGCCTTCTTGACGGTGGCGAGGTTCATCTCAGCAGAGGTGCCCCCGATGACGAAAGCGATATGATAGGGAGGACAAGCTGCTGTGCCGAGGCTCTTCATCTTCTCAATCAAGAAGGGGAGCAGAGTCTTGGGGTTGATCAGAGCCTTGGTCTCCTGGTAGAGGTAGGTCTTGTTGGCCGAACCGCCACCCTTGGCTACGAACAAGAAGTGGTATTCGTCGCCCTCTGTAGCATGAATGTCAATCTGTGCTGGCAGGTTGCAGCCAGTGTTGACCTCATCGTACATGTTGAGGGGAGCGTTCTGCGAGTAGCGCAGGTTGTCGGTGGTATAGGTGAGGTACACGCCGTGCGACAGTTTCTCCTCGTCGTCGCAGCCGGTGTAGACGCATTGGCCTTTCTCGCCGTGGATGATGGCAGTGCCGGTGTCTTGGCAGAAGGGGAGTTGGCCTTTGGCAGCCACCTCGGCGTTGCGCAGCATGGTGAGGGCTACGAACTTGTCGTTCTCGCTGGCCTCAGGGTCATGGAGGATTTTGGCCACCATGGCATTGTGTTCGCGGCGCAGCATGAAGGCGTTGTCGTGGGTGCATTGGCGAGCCAGCACGGTGAGAGCCTCCGGGTCAACCACGAGGAACTCGTGGCCTCCCCAATTCTCGACCTTTACATAGTCAGAAGTAAGGTGATAGTACTCAGTGGTGTCAGGTCCCAGGGGGAACATGGGCTGGTACTTAAAGGGTTTAGTAGCCATATTTGTAGTGTTTTTATAATCTATGGCAAAATTAGCGAAATTTCTTTATTTACCAAAATAAAGTTTGAAAACTTATTCAATCTCTCTCTTGGATTAATGATTTGAGCTCGTCGGGGGTGATGGAATGGGAAGGCGCGAAGGAATCTCCCTTCATATATTCTACCAACGAATAGAGCATCTGTTGCCCCTCGGGGGAATTGCTTAGGGAGTCGCCCAACAGGTCGATAGAGGAAACAATCAGTGAGCCTGCGCCGCATTTCGCTTCAAAGATAGAGCTGAGGCGACGATTGTTGGCGAAATTGTCAACATTCTCAACGATGCAACCAACCTCGGGCAGACTGTCGAGAATCATAGCCTTAGAGTTTTTGGCTAAGCGCCACCATTGCCAATCGCTATGCGAGGCGGTTGGGAAATGCGCCAAGGCTGGATGCTCAGGGTCGCAGCAGATGCCCATTGTGCCGGCTTGGTCGGGGAAATGGACTGGGCTCCAGAAAACTGGCACGAATTTGCCTTCCAGACCTTTTATAGTCTCTGGGCTGGGAGAGAATAGCACTTTCTGTCCGGCAGAGAGAGCCTCAAGGGCCTTATCTAAATCCCGAGCCAATACCACGGATTTCTCATTAATCTGCTGAGTAGGGTATACCCAGAATTTCCATGAGTTCTGGTAGGGTGTGCCATCGATCTTGACAGTAAGGGTTAGTTGAGAGGCTGACGATATAGAAGCAAGAGGACATGAAATGCTGCCTAAAGCTGTATTTCCTCCTTGCACTGCGTTGGAGCAGTCGAGTGTGCCGGAGGATATCACTTGGTCGGCCATAGAGACTTGCCAATTGAGGGTACCTTTTAGATCAGAGGGCGAATAGTTGGCTATCTCAATGTCGGCAGCGAAAGTCTCAGACGGTGTATAGGTAGCCTTTGGATAACGAGCCAGAGGAACCACCGGAGCGCACCATTGGTGCCACTCATCGGCAGAGATGAATCCTTTCTCCTCCCAAAAAGCATCAAGCATTCCTACCAGTGCTGTGCCTTGGCCGGGAAAGTCGTGGAGATCTAAGAGTTGGAATCCGCACATTCCCGGGCTCTTGAGAGCGCGCTCTATTTCTTCTTTATATAAGATTGAGGCCAAAGCCCCAGAGGCCATCATCCAGTCGTGGGCGCGGTCGCGCAGTCCTTTTGATTGTAGGTCGGCCTCGACTGCCTTGAAATTGATTGGGTCAAGCGTGCCAGTGTATTTGCTGATCTCATCGAGATTAGGGTAAACAGCATATTGGCCGATTTCGTGCGATACCACTGGCACGTGGGCGTTGCCCAATGCTGATACATAATCTTTGTCAAAGGTTGGAGCCTCAGCGTCAAAAATGCCCTGACCGCGTATCCAACCCAGGTCTGTATACTGGGTGATAAAGTACTGGTCTTCGGGTTCTGGCACCAAGCCATGTCCTTGCTCAAAGGTAAATGTGGTGGTGGTATAAAGGCGTCGAGGATCTTTGGCCTTCATATACGCAGCCAGAGAGTTGAGATATTGGAAGTCTGCTTGGAGTTCATTGCCAGCGCTCAGAAGGCAGAATGAGGGATGGTTGCCGTATTCGCGGATGATATTGTCAAATTCTGATTTTATGAAATCGCTTGTGCCAGAATCTTGGCCTACGGTAAGTGACCATTGGGGCAACTCGATTTGGAGATACATGCCCATGCTGTCGGCTACCTCAAATGCAGCCTTGGGCGGACACCAAGAGTGGAAACGTAAATGGTTGAGGCCCCAAGCCTTGGCTGCCGACATTACTTTTTGCCAGCCAGCGCGGTCTGTAGGAGGGCAGCCCGTCAGCGGGAAGATGCAGCACTCAAGAGTGCCACGCAGGAAAATATTCTTGCCATTGAGCTTAATGTTATGACCATCGGCTCTGACCTCGCGAAAACCAAAATCGGCTGATGCTGTATCGGCGGAATTATCGGTTAGGAGCGAGAGCTGCAAATTATAGGTCTTGGGGGAAATTCACTCCATTCAATTATTTCTTGATTTAACGGAAGGTTTAGGTTAAGAGTGTCAATCGCTGCCCTCAGATTATAAGTACCAAGGGAATACTCCACATCGTCTACGACAGCTGAGAACTGGGTCTTGGCAGCAGGGTTGCCATTGTGATTGACGATAGCTTTTATTTCTACGCATGCAGCTTGGGCATCTGGATATATCTCGATTGATTCGATTCGCGTTTTGGGAAGCGACTGTATTGAGATTTCGCCCAATATGCCATTCCACATCACTTGGGTGTCGTTGGTATAGGCGTGAGCCAAGTCGTTGACTGAGATATCGTGCTGCTTGGTATTATCGATTTCGATGGATATCTCATGTGGACCTGGGGTCAATCCAGGGATAGTGTAGCGATGGGGAGTAGTGAGGCTTTCTTGCGCCTCTCCAATCTCTTTTCCGTCAATCCATACGCGTGATTTCCACATTACGCGTTCAAGGGTCAGTTGTAGGCTTTTGCCAGCCATATCCTCTGGCACAGAGAATTGGCGAGAATACCGAGCTGTGCCCACAAAGCTGTGGTGTCGCGCCAAGTGGAGCACTTGCGGTTTTTCGAGCTTGGGTTCTAAGCCGTGAGGGGCGCCCAGTCCCGCCATATCGGTTGTGCCGGGCAATTGGATTGCATAAGCCTCTGGGTCACCTTCCAGGGTCACTTGCCATTGGCCCTCAAGTGAGATTCTGTCCTTGCCCTGTGAGGCTAAAGCGAACAGTAGCAGAGAGAAAATGAGTAGTAGTCGATGATGGTACATTATAGTTTAAGGATTGTAGTAAATGAATATGCAAAATTAGTCATTCCCCACCTCTCCCACAATGGATAAATTCACTATTATGATGGACAATCTTGCCCTACCATCCCTTACTTTATGTTATTCTTCATCCATCTCTAAAGGAAGTAGAGGCATTTGGTTGAAGCGATCAAAGTCGGAGCGGAAGAGGCGATCTTGGATAATGCGATACTTTTCGAATTCAGTTTCGGCATATTCTTTCGCCTCTTCTGCTGAGGTGGTAGAGGCGCCATCTAAGACAGCCTCGTCATTAGCCTCTAAGAATCGGTCAATCTGTTTGGCCCAATCTTCCATTGTCATTGGTATATGACGCTTTGCCCGACGCTCGGCCAAGTCGAGGAAAGCATTGACAATGCGGCCCATATCCTCCAACTCAGTCTCTTTGAGGTAATTTTTCGCTATGGAGACATCGGTCTTGACGATTTTGCCATTTGGAGCATTTTCCCAAGTGGTGAGGCCCATGTGCTCAAGTTGAGCGTTAGCTCGCTCCATAATCAACTCCGCGGCAGTATGGCCATGCACTGCATAGTGCATCTTGTTTTGCACCTTCTTAAAGAACAATCGGGTAGTCGGCGCATCTTTATTATAGTCTATGGCGGTAGCATAGATATCGGTAAGTTTTTGATAAAAACGACGCTCGCTGAGACGAATCTCACGGATCTCAGCTAACAGGTGCTCAAAATAGTCTTCACCAATAAATGAACCATTTTCCATACGCTTCTTGTCAATCACATAGCCACGAATGGCGAATTGACGCAGAATGTATGTGCACCATTGGCGAAATTGGGTAGCACGAATTGAGTTGACTCTGTAACCTACGGAGATGATAGCGTCAAGAGAATAGAACATGGTGTTTCGGGTAACGTTACGTCCTCCCTCTATTTGAACTACCGAAATTTTTTCGGTAGTTGCCTCTTTGGATAGCTCTCCACTTTCATATATGTTCTTTAAATGTACTCCTACATTGTCAGATGAGCAATCAAAGAGTTCGGCCATTGCCTTTTGCGTGGCCCATACTGTTTCGTCTTTGTATAGTACTTGAATGCCTTCCTCGCGGCCTTCAGCCACAAAGGTCAGAAACTCGGCGGTGCTATTTCTTATCTCAATTTGCTTTGTCATAATCCGATAAATTGCATACGCAAAGATAGCGAATTTTATCCAAATAGTTGGTAATAAACGTTGTAAATATTGAGAAATGTTTATAACTTTGCAGTAATAAGAGCAGCGTATATGAGAACTCGGAAAGAATGCATAGATTTGATTTCGTAAAAAGCCAAGTACCTAAAGGAGGAATTTGGCGTAAGGAGTTTGCGCCTATTCGGCTCAGTAGCCAGAAATGAGCAAAGAGAAGGTAGCGATGTAGATTTATGTGTGGATATGCCCATAACTTTTCGCGGGGTCATAGGCCTACAACAATACCTTGAAGATGAATTGGCCTGCCAAGTCGATTTGGTCTGCGTGCGCGATAAAATGAATCCCTATCTGAAACAACAAATAGAAAAAGATGGCATCTACATCATACGATAAATCTTTAGTGGCCTATAAAATTACCCAGTGGATTGAAGGCATTGATGATATCTTTCAATGGAATGAATCCATAAAGTCAGCTGATGATTATACCTCTTTTTGAATTGCGCCCTGAGATTCCATGGCGTCAAATCAAGGGAATGCGAGATCACATAGCTCATGGCTATTTTGAGATAAACGCAGAGTTGGTTTACGATGTAGTAAACAAAGGGCTCATGCCGCTTAAAGAAGCCCTCTCATATCTTCTAAACGAGTTGTGATGGTATGCTAGATGAAACAACCCCTACGGGGTAGCCATCCGGGTGCTTCCGAGGCTGAAGCTTAATTTTAATCCCACAAGCTATTTGGGGTTCCAATTTGATTGGGTCAGTAGAGGAAGCCGAGGGACCAGAGGGGGAGGCGGTTGGCGAAGCCGGATTCGATGTCGTCGGCGAGGACGTAGCTACGACAAAGATACAAAAATTATCAATGCAATGACGATTTTTGGAAGAAAATCGTCATTGCATTGATGAAAATCGGGTGAAAATCGTCAATTGATTGATGAAAATTAGGTGAAAATCGTCATTGCATTGATGAAAAATACTATGATGTCAAAGTAGGAACCACAGATTAGCACAGATTCTCACAGATTGATTATTCTGAGCGGAGGGCATCGACGGGGGTGACGGAAGCGGATTTGCGGGCCGGGAAGTAGAGGCCGATGGCAACAGAGCCGAGGAGGAGAGCCAAGACCAGCATCGAGATGACACCGAAATGGAGCCAGAAATTGTCAGTCCAGTTGAGGTTGCGTGTCATGCCTCCGCTATCCACTGAGGCTAAGCCGTCAGAGAGAGCCTTTTGCAAGAACAAGAGGCTGCCAAGGGCCCAAGCACAGATGGCAAGTAATGCTCCATGAAGCATTTGCTTCCATGCTATTTGACCGGTAGCGGCACCAAAAGCCTTGCGCACTCCGGCCTCATGCCTGCGGCGCTCACCCTGCAGGTAGCACATGCCAATTACACCCAGCACTATGTTGGCGAAGAAAAAGACCATCATTGCCGCCCCCAAACGCTCTTCATTTTCATACCCCTTGGTTTTGAGGATTTTTGCCCTCTTTTGGCTATAAGTAGTCAGTTCTTTGACATAATAGTTACCAATGGCCAGTTCCTCTCGTATCATATCTCCATAGGTAGAAAGGTATTCCTCTGGATTAATTCCTGGTCTAAGGCGTACAGTAAACACTGGATAAAGAAAAGTAAAAGGTGAATACAGTGCGGTTAAGTCATCAATATCCAGCTTATAGGGCGTGAAGGCGATATGGGTGACATTTTGCGGAGAGGAGTATCTGACATTATCAATTATTCCCGCAATCTCAAAGACAGTAGTGTCCTGGTCAACAAAAGTTGTGCTTGACTCATCACCTCCTACAGCGCTTATCATCGACATCGTATAGATGGCTGGTATGGGTGTGGATGAAGTATCTTGGAATGGATTTGTCTCCATTGATTCAATATAGCTTGCATTGTCAAGGTCTGAAGCAGTAATACCTGCTTTTACTGGTTTTATGCCGTAAGTGGAGAAAAAGTCGGTCCCAGGCAAAAAAGCTACCTTATAATAAGAGATGGTGTTTGTTGAGTCTATGGCTACACTGCTTCTGAACGAACCCAGATCTTCGAGGAGCATCCAGTTACTGACTTGTGTACAACTTTCAACCTCAGGCAGTGCCCTTATTTTGTCCATTATGTGTTGACGTTGCTCCCAGACTGCTTCGTTGGAAGTGAGTGTTGAATCATAGAGCACCGAGTTTTGAGGGAAAGTCCTCAAACCAATGGTAAACAATTGGTCAAAATCATATCCTGGGTTGTCACAATCCTCAGCTTTGTTTACTGCAATTGGGTCTACAATCGACCAAGCCAGAAGTGTAATAAACACTAATTCTAAGAATATCCAGACATTTGATGATATTCTGCTCATCAATCCATGGCCCTCGGCGTCACGGTTACCCGAAGATAAAGATTGCACGATTGGTCGGCGTAGTCTCAACCACACTGGTATGAGCGAAGAAACGAGATTGAGCAGGAAGGCAGCCGCAATGCAAATGGCAAAAATGCGCCAAGACCATAGCATCTCCCAAGTAATTGGAGTAGAACTGTAAGAAAGAGAGATTGAAGTATCGCTAACTTGGAGCACCCAATTGCCACACAGAGAGATTAGGATCCAAGAAATCGCCAACCCAATTAATGATCCAGCCACGGTGAGCAAAAGATTCTCTGTAGCTATTTCCCAAACCAGAGAACCGCGAGAGGCTCCGAAGGATTTGCGTACGCCTATCTCTTCCTGCCGACGATTTAGATTCTCGGTTATTAGGCCGCATAGGTTCATTGCTGGCACCATAAGCAATATCAAGGCGATGCCGATATAGTAGATATAGCCAGAATGTGTGACACTGTTGAAAGCATAAGTCTTATGGTCGACTGGGTCTCCATCAAACTCTACAGACATGCCATCAGTTAGTACAGAATTATGGCGGCGCAGCCTTTCCTCTAGCTCTTGGCGTAATTTATCAAAATCTCGATTATCCTTTAAAAGGAAAGCTGCAGAGTAGGCTGCTGTCATCACGTTGGGATTCCCTTTAAATTCAATTGGAGCCAGAATCTCTGCGCATGACTTCTTTGCTAAGCCACTTGTAGGCCGGAAAACACCGACAATCTCACGAGGGCTGAAACTGACTTCGATTTCTTTGCCCACAGCCTCGGCGGCACTACCGTACAGCTTTTTGGCAAGATTTTCATCTATCATCACTTTTGGAGCGAGCGATTCTATTTCACTATCGGTAAACTGTCTCCCGGCCAGCAAATCGTAATTGTATATGCGTAAGAAGTCGGAATTGATGTTGAAGCCCGATGCTGTGATGAGGCTTTTGGTGCCAAGTTTGCGTACAACGGCTTCCATGGGTTCAGAGATGCCCACGGCCTCAACGCAGTCGAGGTCGGTGGTAAATTCCTCTATCATCTGCTCGGTGAGACCGCCATACATTGAGGAATGTTGTATATCATTGTCAACCTTAATGCATACTTTTGACAGATAGGCGGTGCGGTCGCGGTTGTATTCGGGATAGATGGGGTCGAGCTTGACGTGCCAGATGATTGAGATGATCATCACGGTGCATACGGCAAGGGCAACGCCCAGGATGTAAAGAATGGCGTTGGCGCGATTGGCGCGGGCTTGCGTCCATGACTGTTTCAGCAGATTCATTGCGAGTTGGTATTAAGTGGTGACCCAATGATTTTTTGTGGTCATTGAGGTTGCTTTTAAGAACTGCCAAAACCGTGCCAATTCTTAACTCGCTGATTATCAATAGGCAAAATTTTGAGATGTGTCCGATTTCGGACACTTGGTGGTCAAAAGCGGACAATTCGGTCAACGCACACTTTTGAGCAAGGCATGGAATAGGGCCGCTGCATCCGATGCTGATTTGACGAGGGCGAAAAATCGAGAGCGCCTCTGGTCGAGCATAAACATGTCGTCAAATTCATCCATCAGCGAGCGCAGATTGTAGGGTCGCTTGGTTCCCTTGTCAAGGTCTTTGCGCGAGAATACCTCAATGCGGTATTTCTGCTTCTCCTGCGGCTCATGATACAGGTCGATTGCCACATTGTAGACCAGATGGTCGGTGTATAGGCACTTGGCGCCATAGGGACGTATTGGCATCCAATGGTTAGGATCGGAGCGCAGCTCATATTGCTCAACCCACCAGCGCGGATGCACTCGCTTGATGTCGTACACTCCGAGAAATGCCGAACATGGACGCAGCAACTGGCGCTTGCGCGCATAGTTGATGGTCTCCTCGTTTTTGATGATGAAATAGTAGGGATATGACTTGTCGGAGAATCGGCTGATCATTTCCTTGAATACCTCGATTGGATGACGGCTTGGGTCGCAGTCGCAGCGGTCGATGATGTGGCGCAATAGACCAGGGGCGGTGAGCATCAGGCGCTGCCAGTCGAAGTCGTTCCAGCATAGCGATAGCACCGTATCGCCTCGGCGCACTATCGGGTAATCTTTATGGCGCACTGTGAGCAGGGCGCGACGCAACAGGTCGAGCGATGGCTGTTTGTCGATTTCTTCTGACACTGGGCATAGCACTCCATTGCCCGGCATTCGCAGTCCGAAGATGTCGTAGAGACGCTCGACATAGTGGGCCAGAATCGACATGTCGCAGTTGCACCAGCTCAGAATCCTTGATGCCTTGCCATTGATGGCTGGGTGGCTCTCAGCGCAGGCTATCAACTCCTCGGCGCGGTCGCGTTGATGCTGATTGCGGGCGATGAACTCGAGCTTTGCGCGCTCCTCATCGTTGAGCAGTCGGCGGGGCGCACCGTGCCACTTCAGCAATGACAGCAGGTCGGGATTGCGCATTCCCATTGCCATCTCTACGCCGGCTTGGGTGTCTGAGCCGTTGGCTGCCGCTTTCTGGTATCGAGTGATATTGCATAGCATATGGCAGAATCGGCGTATGTCGGCATCTGAGGCCTCATCGCCGAAATGGCGCACAAAGGCTACGGTGGGCAGTATGGCAAAGTCGCCAGCTTCGAGGAAGTCGGCTCCGCCCAGGCAAGGCAGCGCGGCGTTGCAAGCCGTGGCCATGCGGCAATAGGCATCGGCAAACTCAAAGAAATCCTCTGGTGAGAATCCCGATGGTTGGTCGAGGGTGGCAAGATAGCTATCCATCATACGCTCGATGTCGCACTCGTGGCGATGCGCCCACATCCAGTCTTCAATCTTATTCCAGCGCTCAGCGATTGTCTTGTCATCAGGCCGCAAGGCTATCGATAGAGAACGCAGCTTTTGCGACATGGTGAGAGGTTCGCCCGTAGTGTTGATGGTGATGAATGTCTTCTCTGCAGTGGCTCGGTCGGTGAATCCGCAATAAAGGAATTTCACCTCCTTGCGCAGAAATTCTGAGAAGCCGGTGAAGTCAAAATCCACCACCGAATCAGCCTCCTCGAGTACGGCATCGATTTGCCTGAGGGCAGAGATGAAACTCTTGACCGATGGGTCGGCATCATAGCTGGCATAGTACCATGTGCTCTTTTCGAGTTGGGAGAGGCGTCCGTCGCGGTTGAGAAAGAAATGAGTTACCAAATCGCTGATGAAATAGAACGCTTCGCGGCGCGACTGGTAGAGGATGCGTGGTTCGCTGTCATCGACAAGCTGATAATCGCTAATCAGGAGCTGGCGCAAGGCTGGTTCCTCGGTGCGGCGGTAGAGCATGCCCGCCAACAAGTATAGAGTGGTGAGACGCTGCTGGCCATCGATGATGTTGATGCGTTGGCTGTCGGCTGGCTGTTCGTAGCCATAGAGGAGGCCCAGGATTGAGGGGCGCTTCATCTTGAAGAGCAATAGCACTCCCTTGACAAAGGTTGCGGCCTTGTACTGCAGTGGCACATCATTTCCCTTATCGCCCCAGCAATAGTCGCGCTGCATATCGGGGATGACCATTGTCACCTTGCCACCGAGCAGCTCTTCAAGCGAAAACACTCTATTCGATTCCATAGTAGCGTCAATAGATTTATTCCTCTATTCTGTTAACGATTTTTAAATCCATTTGTTTCATTCGTGGGCGGAAAACGTAAGCACGATTCGAAACGTAAGCACATAAGCTTTACGTAAGCACACCATGGATGATTCCATTTTTTGTCCACTAGAGTTTTTCCTATCTGATGTGCCTACGTAAAGCTTATGTGCTTACGTTCTTTAAACTTGAATAATATGAGTGTTGTTATGTTTTACAAAAAGATGACTTATGGATACGAGCATTATACCCACAGAGGAGCGGATTGAGGACAATCGCCGGAGGATTGAAGAGATACTGCGGGCCACGAATAGGCCCGGGATTGAATCGGTGCTGAAATTCATGGCTGATGGCGATTTTTACCATCGGCCATCGTCAGACAATCGCCATCATAATTGGCGAGGAGGACTGGCGCAGCACAGCCTGAGCGTATATGACCATGCCTCGCAGAAATATCCCAAACTGCCGGCCGATAGCATAGCCATCTGCGCCTTGCTGCATGACCTGTGCAAGATTGACCAATTCACTACTGATGCCGATGGCAAGGCCATTCCCACCGGCGCACCTAACACTGGCCATGGCGACAAGTCGGTAGAGATGCTTCGCGACCTCGGTGTAGAGCTCTCGCCCGAAGAGGAAAGATCTATACGCTGGCACATGAGTCCGCGTCGCACTGGCCTTAAGGACTCGGAGGACCTGCGCCGCGCCCGCAACGATTCACTCTGGTGGGCTATCAAAAATGCCGATGTCTCCAATGTCGGCCCCAACTTCACCCTCTGATAATTTAGAACCACAGATTATCCTCTGATAATTTGGAACCGAGGATTACCCTCTGATCATTTGGAACCGCAGATTAACACAGATTTTCACAGATTCCTTTACCCGGCACGAATTTGTGAAAATCTGTGGGAATCTGTGGTTTCGGTCTTAAACTAATCTAAATCTTTTATTATTGTCTCATGAAATTGAGGTGGTATTTGATAATGTGGAGTTAATTTTGCAATTTTGTCAGCAAATAAGGATTTTGCTATGAAGAGAATTTTATTTGCTGCCTTGATGGCACTTGGGCTCGTGGGTTGGGCTCAGGAACTGACTGTTGGGTCGTACAATATACGGCTTGATTGTGACTATGACCGCGAGCGCGGCCATAGTTGGGATGAGAGGGTGCCCTATATCACCGACCTTATAGAATTTGTGATGCCAGACGCTTTTGGCACTCAGGAGACTCTCGACCATCAACTGCAGGATATGCTGCGCCTGCTGCCAGAGTATGACTATATAGGGACTGGCCGCGAGGGCCCTCGCGAGGGGGAGTATTCTTCCATATTTTATAATCGCGAGAAGTTGCGCCCATTGCGCAATAGTACTTTCTGGCTGTCAGAGACTCCCGATACGGTGAGCCGTGGATGGGATGCAGTGTGCCACAGGGTGTGTACGTGGGGCGAGTTTGAAGTTGTCGCCACTGGCGATACCATATATTTCTTCAATCTCCACATGGACCATGTAGGTATTGAGGCTCGCCGCAATGGCGCAAAGCTGGTGGTTGAACGTATGGCTGAGATTGCGCCAAAGGATGCCAAGATTGTCCTTACTGGCGATTTCAATGTCGACCAAAATGATGAGGTGTACGCTATCTTCACCGAATCTGGCCTGATAGACAGCTATGAGGCTGCCGACCGCCGATTTGCCACCAACGGTACTTTCAACAATTATAAAAGCGATTCCTACACTGATTCGCGCATCGACCATGTGTTTGTCTCCCCGGCTCTGCATCCCTACCGCTATGCCATCCTCACCGATGCCTATTGGGTCGTTGACCCGGATGCCGTCACCACCAAGGGCGCTGCTGCCCCACAAGAAATCGACTTCTCCTCTCAGCAGCGCCGCCTCCCCAGCGACCATTACCCCGTCTTCGTAAAACTGAGGTACTAAGATAAGAGAACAATGGAGATAATAATCATAAATAAAAGATTATTTTAGGGTATGTACCCATATAATCTTAACAAATCTGTCAATTTATTTGGTTTTCTGACAAAATTGCTATACTTTTGCAGAGTTATTTCTAAAATTCATGGTTCGACAGACTGATATAATACAATACGCAAAATCCCATCCGAGATTCTCTCCTAAGGAGATGCTGGATGATTTTAGCCAAAATGGCATTGATGCATCACGCAATGCTGTGTTGGTCAGTTTGAATCGTTTGGTTAAGAACGGTGTCTTAAAGAAAGAGGGGCGAGGAATTTATGCTTTAGCAAAGGAGGGTTCAATCCCATTCTCTCCCTATTTTGATCAAGAGATGGAGGCGTTAGATACCCAATTGATAACGGCTTTTCCTTTTCTAAAATTCTGTATATGGAATAGCTTAGACATTAATCGTTTTTCACATCATGTATTGAATAATAATATAATTTGGATTGACGTTGAGAAGGATGGCACAGACGCTATCTTTAGCGAACTCATAAATTCCAACCTTAAACGAAGAGTATTCTTAAGACCAGATGAACTGGAGTATGAGCGTTATGTAAATGACACTCCTGCCATTGTGATTCGTGCTTTAATTAGCCAAGCTCCATTGACCCTTAATGCCAAAGGACAATATCTTACTACTATAGAAAAAATTCTGGTAGATGTTACCAAGGGCCCTGATTTCCCTGCCTTACATGGTTTAGACATTTTACGTTTCTTTCGTAATGCCCATGAAGTATGTGCCGTCAACCAAGCCAAACTTCTTCGTTATGCGGGGCGCAGAGGTACCGTTGAGGAGATTAAGGGGATATTAAATGATATGAACAATATAGAAGATTATGATACATACAGATAGCCGTTCTCTGGAATGGATAAATCATATAGCTATTCTTTATCCAACCCTTAATAAATCCTTAATAGAAAAGACAATACGTGCATTCTCCCTCTTGGAATCCCTTGTGCGTTCTGGTTGTCCCCTGTGTTTCAAGGGAGGTACCGCGACGATGCTTCACCTCAATAGTAGTCGACGGTTGTCTATAGATATAGATATCATTTGTCCTCCAGGGACTGAGATTACTCAATATGTCCATAGATTTGCAGAGGAATATGGCTTCACTGACATACAGTTGAACGAACGACGTTCTATCCATAACGTTCCCAAGTCGCACGCTAAGTTTTTCTATGAAGTCAGTTATGTCACAAACTCAAACACAGATAAAATCCTACTTGATGTGTTGTTTGAGGAGTTGCATTATTCGGAGGTGGTGAAGTTACCGATCCAAAGCCCTTTTCTCAAGGTTTTTGGGCAAGAGGTAATGGTTGATGTTCCCTCTATATATGATATCCTTGGGGACAAACTCACTGCATTTGCTCCTCATACCACTGGGGTGCCTTTTGACAAAGGCATGCGTGATTGCTCGGGGGATGTTATCAAACAGATGTTTGACATTTCATCTCTTTTCGACATTATAGATAATATGGAGCCGGTAGCTAAGACTTTTCACAAATTTGTTCTTGTTGGGCTTGGGTATCGAGGCAAGACAGATATGGGAGAAGATGATGTGCTTCGTGATGCCATTGATACAGCATTGTGTCTTTGTCTTCGCGGTGTATACAAACCAGAAATGTTTATGCGTTTGAAAGATGGAGTTAAACGCTTGTATAATACTATCCATTGTTGTAAATACTCATTGGAATATGCAATAGTCGATGCTGCTAAAGCGGCTTACTGCGCTGCACTTATTCTACGGAAGCAGAAGGATATAGTACGTTATAGTCCACTTTTAAATACAACATTGATTAAAGTCAATATTGGGTCCCTTCTGCCAAGCAAACTGAACAAACTTAAAAAGACCCATCCTGAAGCGTTCTTCTACTGGTCAAAAGTGGAGGAACTTCTAAGCTCATGATTACTAATACTTATCTGACCCAGTACTAACAATTTTCTTTCCAAGAGAACTAACTTTATCCAATAAAAATCCTTATCTTTGCTTCAGAGAAGAGAACATGATGAAAATGATTGCAACTGCCTTAGATTCCATCAGAGAGGTCAATATCAAGGCCAGGAAGATATTGTTAAAGGAAATACAAGAAAATCCTCCTAAGGGTTGGGAGGGACTAGTAGTCAATACGCGCATAGGACTACCTGCGCCTAATGCCCCTCTATATAGGGAATTGTTTTATTGGGTACATATTACCGAGAAGAATGATTCTATAAAAGTTTATTGGATAAATCTTTTTGCCGAGGTCTTGGATACGCAATCCGGCAATCTCCATACCGTGCCCAATGTGATACAATTATGTAAGAATGTGAAGTATCAGAATGGCCGCTACGGTCTCAATCTCCAGGCCGATAATCGCCAATGGATCATCCAATCCCATAGAAATACCAAACTGGCATCTCTAAAGGTAGATGACCTCTTAGACAATCCCGCCGCTGCTCATCAGGTATTGGAGGAATTTTTAGAATTCATTGGTCACAAATAATCCATTATAATTTCTATGGACTATTTGATGCCGTAGTAGAGTTTGAGGTTTTTGAGGGTGAGGTTGTAGTTGTCGACGATGGATTGGGCGGTCCAGGTGTTGCCGGCGAAGACGCAGACACTGTGGAGGAGGTTTCGGCTCTCGAAGACGCCCATGTCGCCTGGTGCGAGAAACATCATCTTCTTTTCCTCAAATCCCGCATTGCCAAATCGGGCATTGTTCTGGCCGTAGAGCAACACCAGATTGCCGATGCAATGCTCCGACAGCTGCACTCCGTCGAGATTGACAATGTCATCGCGGTGCAGGAAAGAAGGGTCAGAGTCCAACTTATGGCGCGAGATATGCAGCTCGTTGTCATTGCCGTCAAAGATGCGCCCATCGGGATTGCGATGCCACACCTTTGACTTGGAATAGATATGTTCGAGCGAACGGTTATTCCAAATCCTGAAGTCAAACCTGCGGCCCAATTTGATATCCTCATCGATGTTGAGACGCAGCAACAGGTTGAAAGCTTCCTTCTTGGCCTCGCTATGGTACACGTCAGCCATCGAGAGGGTAGCCAGCATATCGTCAAACTTCGCCGATTCGGGTTGCCCAGAGAGAATCTCTTCAATGCTCATACCCAAGAACGACAACTTGTAATACCGCTCCAGTGCTTCATCGTTGATCTCCATCGTGATGAAATACAGATGCAGAAAGTCGAACTGCGCCTGAGGCTCTTGCAACAGCAAGATAGCCTTGATGCGATTGTAGGCAACAGTATCGGCATAAGCCTCCTCAAACCGCTTCTGAGTACGGCGCAACTTGCTGAAGAAATGCTTGGCGGCATGGTATGGTTCTGGTGCCTCGGCCTCGATAGCTACCCTGAACTCATCATAGGTAAGAGGAGTGGTGCAATCTGACCCACGACTGCGCAGGCCTAACCTGAGCAGCAAGTCCAAGGGGTCTTTGGCCGTAGTGCCGAAATATGTGCGCACTGCCGGCGCGTTCCACCAGCGCAGCCAACTCTCCCATTCCGAGGCGTAGCGCGACCGCAATGCATTCAGGTCCCAATCTGTGGCATAAGGCTGCTTAGGGTCAGATGCCATGCGCATCAGGTCAGCTTTGATTACATCGCAGGGATTCATCACCGATTTGGTGGCATTTAGCATCTGATAGGCGCCGATGCTCATGTCTGGCTCTGGCAACTCGATGTATAGAAAGATAATCTTGTCAAGCAGGTCATCCACCGAATATTTCGGCGCTGCTTGCGTTATGGCTTTAAGCGAAAGGCGAAAATAATAGACATCTTGTGATGATGGGTCGTCAATCTTTTCATCCCTTGCCGCAAGCCAAGCCTCAGCGCTTGGTCGGCAGTCATATTTAATCTTGAAATATTGCTTTGCGGGGTCTAAATGCAGGAGCAAAAGATACAGAAAAGTCAGCCTTTGCTGCCCATCCACCACGTCAAATCCGCCATCAGTGCGCCGCGACAGGGTTATGCCTTGCAAGAATAGTTCCTCGCCAGCCTCAAAAGCTTTGCTGATGTTGGCCAACAACTTAGTAGCGGAATTCTTAGAACCGCGTTTTTGCTGTCCCCAGATGTATCGTCTCTGATAATCGGGGATACGAAATTCGCCACCGGCGTGGTCGATTATTTGGCGTAAGGAAAGTCTGGCGGAAGGCATGGATAGTTATGAGTTATGAGTTATGAGTTATGAGTGAAAAGTGAAAAGTGAAAAATGAAAAATGGGATGGGGCATTTTTCATTTTTCATTCTTAATTTTTCATTTGATGGGGGAATAGGCGAGCAATTAGGTCGGGGCGGTGGAGACGGCGCAGCGAGGAGATGATGTCTTGCCGGTAGGTTTTGTCGTACCAGAAGAAATACTTGCGCTGGGCCAACTTCTCGGCCTGGGTAGTGGCGGTGAAAATTTTTTCACCGGTATAGGGATGGTAGCCAGTGTAGTAAATCTCAGTGGCCACAGTCATCGGGGTGGGAGTGAAATCTTGCACCTGCTCAAGATGGAAGTTGAGGCTCTTAGTCTCAGCTGCCAATTCGGCCATATCCACCTCGCGGCATCCGGGATGGCTGGAGATGAAGTAGGGAATCAGCTGCTGATTGAGATGGTACTTGGCATTGGTGCGGTCAAACAGGTCCTTGAACTGATGGAAGAGTTTGAAGCATGGTTTGCGCATCACATTCAACACCTGGTCAGAGGTATGCTCTGGGGCAACCTTAAGGCGCCCGGAGACATGGTGGGCAATCAGCTCTTCGTTGTACTGCGCATTGGTGCGGTCAACATCTGGGTCGCCAGTGCGGTGCATCGACAGGTCGTAGCGCACGCCGCTGCCCACAAACGACTTCTTCACCTCGGGCAGAGCATCTACGGCGTGGTAGATGTCGAGCAGCGCCGAATGGTCGGTGTTGAGGTTCTTGCAAGGCGAGGGGTGCAGACAAGATGGCCGCATACACTTGGCGCAAATGCTTTTGTCTTTACCTCCCATGGCATACATATTGGCCGAGGGACCTCCCAAGTCGCTGATGTAGCCCTTGAAATCGGGCATCTGGGTCACCTGTTTCACCTCGCGCATAATCGAATCCTTGGAGCGCGAAGCGATGAACTTGCCCTGATGGGCCGAGATTGTGCAGAAGGCACAACCGCCAAAGCAGCCGCGATGCAAATTCACTGAGTGGCGAATCATCTCATAAGCCGGGATGCGTTTGCCCTTATAGCGCGGGTGGGGGAGACGAGTATAAGGCAAGTCAAATGCGGCATCAATTTCGCCTTGGGTCATGGCCGGCAGCATCGGATTGGCCTTGACCACTTTGTTGCCCCAGGCTTGCCACAGCGTAGCTCCGCCATTGAGGCGATTGCTCTGCTGCTCGATATGCTTGAAATTGGCCGACTGTTTGCGTTTGTCCCTTTGACATTCCTCCCACGAGCTAAGCACAATATCGGTATCGGTGCTCTCGGTTGGCATTTCCGATTTGGGACGCAGTACCACCGACTGCCGTAGGTCGGTTATAGCGGCTATCTTTTTGCCATCGCTGAGGCGCCGGGCCAATTCTACAATCGTGCGCTCGCCCATGCCATAGAGGATCATATCCACTGGGGCGTCGGTTATGATTGATGGGCGCAGTCGATCTTGCCAATAGTCGTAGTGCGAGAATCGGCGCAGCGAGGCCTCGATGCCTCCAGCAATGATGGGGGTATCAGGAAATAAATCGCGCAATATCTTTGAGTAGACGATTGTGGGATAGTCGGGGCGCATTCCGGGTCGTGCGTCAGGAGTATATGGGTCATCGCTGCGACGGCGACGATTGGCAGTATAGTGGTTGACCATCGAATCCATAGCGCCGGCTGAAACGCCGAAGAAGAGCCTCGGTGCGCCGAATTTCTTGAAATCCCTGAGATCATCGCGCCAGTTGGGCTGCGGCACTATCGCTACGCGATAACCAGTCGCTTGGAGCGACCGGCCAATCACAGCGGCGGCAAACGATGGATGGTCGACATAAGCATCGCCTGTGAAAATCACCACATCCACATAGTCCCAACCCAGTGCCTCCATCTCCTTGACCGAGGTGGGCAGATAGTCAGTGACCGGCGGATACTTGATCATCGCCGATTGCTTGAGCTGCTGATTGGGTGCTCCCTCCTTGGGCTTATGGCCCTTGGCTGGATTGCCCTTAGCTGCTTCCTTGGCTGGGATATGTGACTTTTCCTTCATCACTTACTCATTACTTATTACTCGTTACTTATTACTCATCCTTTCATTTTTTCGAGTTTCTGCTCGATTTTGATGATTTCATCTCTCAAGCGCGCCGCTTCCATAAACTCCATATCCTTGGCGGCTTTGAGCATCTCGGCGCGTAGCTGTTCGGCATGTTTAGTGAGTTGCTCTTTGTTCATGTATCCGATCACGGGGTCGGCAGCGATGTCGACCTTAGGTTCGAACTCATAGTCATAGTTGCCACCCTTGCGTGAAGTGCGCTTTTCGCGCACCTTGTCGCGAGCATTGACCTGTTTGCGTCCTCGAGCCACTTTCTGCACATTCTCGAAGTCATCTTCAATCTCATCGAGGCCGATTATTGCGTTTCTGGCTTTAATGATAGCGGTGGGGGTGATGCCATGCTCTTCGTTGTATTTCATTTGCAGGGCGCGGCGCCGCTCTGTCTCATCGATGGTCAGCTGCATCGAATCAGTAATCTTGTCGGCGTACATTATCACCTCGCCATTGATGTTGCGGGCAGCGCGGCCCACAGTCTGTGTGAGCGAGCGATGGCTGCGCAGAAATCCTTCCTTATCGGCATCGAGGATGGCTACCAGCGACACCTCGGGCAGGTCGAGGCCCTCGCGCAGCAGGTTCACGCCCACCAGCACATCATAAGTGCCAGCCCTCAGGTCATCAAGGATTTTGATGCGGTCCATCGTATCCACATCGCTATGTATGTAGGCAGTAGAGATGCCCATCTTGATGAGGTAAGCGTTGAGTTCCTCGGCCATGCGTTTGGTGAGGGTAGTTACCAGTGTGCGTTCGCCGCGCTCTATTCTGAGTTGGATTTCCTCAATCAGGTTGTCGATCTGATTGATTGATGGGCGTACGGTGATTTTCGGGTCAAGCAGCCCGGTGGGACGTATCAGTTGCTCTACCACCACGCCCTCGCTGCGCTGTAACTCATAGTCGGCCGGTGTAGCGCTCACATATATTGTCTGGGGCGTTAGGCTTTCATACTCCTCAAATTTGAGTGGTCTGTTATCGATTGCAGCAGGCAGGCGGAAACCGTATTCCACCAGGTTCATTTTGCGCGAGATGTCACCGCCATACATAGCGCGGATTTGCGGTATGGTGACATGGCTCTCGTCTATGATTGTCAAGAAATCCTTGGGGAAATAATCGAGCAGACAGAATGGGCGCGAGCCTGGCTGCCGACCATCGAAATAGCGGCTGTAATTCTCTATGCCGGAGCAATATCCCACCTCCTTGATCATCTCCAAGTCGTAGGTCACGCGCTCATATAGGCGCTTGGCCTCGAGTTCTTTGCCCTCTTTGTTGAAAAATTCTACCCTCTCGCCCAGGTCTATCTGAATCTGGGCCACAGCCGAGGCTTGTCGGGCGGGGGTGGTGACGAAGATGTTGGCAGGGAAAATGTTGAACGAGTCATGCCTGCCGAGCGACACATTGTCCTCGGGATGCAGCGTGGCAATGGATTCAATCTCATCGCCCCAGAATACTACGCGCAGGATAATCTCCTCGTAGGCGAGTCGGATATCCACCGTGTCCCCTTTGGCTCGGAAATTGCCGCGCTGCAGGTCCAGTTCGTTGCGCGAATACAGGGCATTGACGAGGCGGCGCAAGAAGTCATTGCGGGAGATTTTCTGGCCCACATGGATTGGAACCACGCTGGCGTGGAAATCCTCGGGATTGCCGATGCCGTAGAGACATGACACTGATGAGACCACGATTACGTCTCGGCGCCCCGACAGCAGAGCCGAAGTGGTGGCAAGACGCAGCTTGTCAATCTCGTCATTGATCATCAGGTCTTTTTCGATATACTTGTCGACCGATGGTATGTATGCCTCGGGCTGGTAATAGTCGTAGTATGACACGAAATATTGCACCGAATTCTGCGGAAAAAAATTCTTGAATTCGCTGTACAGCTGCGCGGCGAGTGTCTTGTTGTGGCTCAGCACCAGGGTAGGACGGTTGACCGCTGCTACCACGTTGGCCATTGTGAATGTTTTGCCCGAGCCGGTGACGCCGAGCAGCGTCTGAGCGGGAGCCCCCTCGTTGACTCCCTCAACGAGTTGGGCTATTGCTTGCGGTTGGTCGCCGGTGGGCTTGTATGTCGAATCTAACTTGAAATCCATAAAGCTAATTTCCTCACTTTTTAAACAAAGGACACGCCCGGATGTTTCGGTTGGGTCCAAAGCAACCACAAAATTAGCAATTTTGACTGATTTTTCCAAGAGTGTGGAATCTCAAACCACACAAAATAGCAAAATTATTTCCTAAATTCATATTTAATGAGTAAATTTGCACGGATAAAAAACTTATGTAGTAAAAAAGAGCGCGGTGCACTGCGGTCACTAAGCGCCACCCTATAGCAAATGAATGAATCAGAGATAAGCCAGCTTTACCTGAAGGATACCTCATTCCAGGACTTAATGCAAAAGCGCATCTTCAACGTGTTGTTGATTGCTTCGCCTTACGATGCGTTTATGATGGAGGAAGATGGCCGAGTGGAAGAGCAGCTGTATTTTGAATATGTTTCTCTCAATCTGAGCTCGCCACCCCGAGTGTCGAGGGTAGCCCATGTGTCTGAGGCTCTCGAAGCCATGGCGCAGAAAAATTTCGACTTGGTGATCGCTATGCCGGGCGTGGACATCTCCGAGACATTCGACGGAGCCGCCTCAATCAAGCAGGCTCACCCCGATGTGCCAATTGTCGTGCTGACACCCTTCAGCAAGGAGGTCTCGCGTCGTCTCTCAAATCAAGACTTGTCGCATATCGATTTTGTGTTCAGCTGGCTTGGCAATGTCGACTTGCTGCTTGCCATCATCAAGCTGCTTGAGGATTTGGCCAATGCCGAGCATGATGTGCTCGATGTGGGCGTGCAAGCCATCTTGCTGGTCGAGGATTCGGTGCGTTTCTATTCGTCAGTGCTCCCCCACATCTACAAATATCTGCTCAAGCAGTCGAGAGTGTTCTCGACCGAGGCCCTCAACGAGCACGAGCAGATGCTGCGCATGCGCGGACGCCCAAAGGTGCTCCTGGCCCGCAATTACGAAGAGGCAGTGGAGATGTACCAGAAATACGGCGACCATATCCTGGGTGTCATCAGCGATGTGTCGTTCAATCGCGAGGGCGTCAAGGACCCGCAGGCTGGCCTTAAGCTCTCAAAATACATACGCAATTGCGACCCGTATGTGCCTATCATAATCGAGTCTTCAGAACTCGAGAATGCCCACCGAGTGTCGGACTTCTCTGGCATATTCATTGACAAGAACTCAAAGAAATTGCCGGTCGACCTGGGCGATGCCATTGCTGCAAATTTCGGCTTTGGCGAGTTTGTGGTGCGCGAGCCGCACACTGGCCAGGAAGTGATGCGCCTCCATACCCTCAAGGATCTGCAGAAGAAAATATTTGAGATTCCTGATGATTCGCTCCTCTATCACGCCTCGCGCAACGACATATCGCGCTGGCTCTATTCTCGCGCTCTGTTCCCTATAGCCGAGGTGCTGAAGAGCCATCGCAGCCACACCCTCGAGGATATCCCCGAGACCAAGCAGCTGATCTTCGATATGATCGTCAAATACCGTAAGATGAAGAATCGCGGCGTAGTGGCTGTGTTCAAGAAGGAGCGCTTTGACTACTACTCCAATTTCGCACGCATAGGCCAGGGCTCGCTTGGCGGCAAGGGTCGTGGCTTGGCTTTTGTCGATTCCATAATCAAGAAAAATCCTATTTGTGGCAATTTCCACGGCGTGGCTATCACCATACCGCGCAGCGTGGTGCTCTGCACGGATATTTTCGACGAGTTTATGGAGACCAACCATCTCTATCCCTTTGCCCTTAGCAATGCTTCTGACGAGGAGATTCTGGCTCGCTTTGAAGAGGCGCGCCTCCCCGAGCGCATTCGCGAGGACTTGCTTGCTCTCTACGAGGTGGTTGACCGACCGTTGGCAATCCGCAGTTCGAGCTTGCTCGAAGACAGCCACTACCAGCCATTTGCTGGCATCTATTCTACCTACATGATACCCCATGTCGATGATCCGCAAGAGATGCTTACCCTGATGTGCAACGCTATCAAGGGCGTGTATGCGTCGGTATTCTATGCGGCATCCAAGGCATACATGACTGCTACCTCAAATGTAATCGATCAGGAGAAGATGGCGGTCATCATACAGGAGGTGGTAGGTGACTATCATAAGGGATATTATTTCCCATCGTTCTCTGGCGTAGGGCGTTCGCTCAACTATTATCCCATCAACGGCGAAAAAGCCGAGGATGGCGTGGCGCAAGTGGCTGTCGGCTTGGGCAAATACATAGTAGACGGTGCTCGCAGTCTGCGCTTCTCGCCCAAGCATCCGGCCAGCTGTCTGCAGACCTCGACTCTCGACCTGGCTCTGCGAGACACTCAGACTCATCTGCTTGCCCTTGCGGCCCATGAGACCGATGAGAAGCCGCTTCAAGTTGATGACGGTTTCAACATTGTCAAGAAGCCGGTGCAAGACTTCGCCAACACCGGCGCCCTGAAATATATCGCCTCGACCTACGATTTCCGCAGCCAGATGATCTATGATTCTGAAATGGGAGTGGGCCGGCGCGTGGTTACATTCGCCAATATGCTCCGCGACAAAGCATTCCCCTTGGCCGAGGCTGTCGATTTCATGCTGCAACTCGGCCAAAGCGAAATGCGCCGTCCGGTAGAAATCGAATTTGCTGGCCAGGTATTCCCCAAAGTATCCAAAAATGGTCTGAAGGGCATCATCTATTGGCTGCAAATCCGACCGATTATTGACAAGAAAGACATGGTCGATGATGATGTGCTTGAGATACCCGATGACGAACTCATCCTCAAGAGTTATACCGCTCTTGGGCATGGCAACATCGACAACATCGACACTATAGTGTACGTCAAGCCCGATAAGTTTGATTCTTTCCACACCCCTCAGATGGCTCGTGACATAGCCAAGCTGAATCGCCAATTTGTCGAGGAGGGTAGGAATTACATCCTGATCGGGCCTGGCCGCTGGGGCTCGAGCGATTCGGCTCTTGGCATCCCCGTCAAGTGGGCTGATATCTCAGCTGCTCGCTTGATCGTGGAATCCTCGTTGAGCAATTATCGCGTAGAACCGAGCCAAGGCACCCATTTCTTCCAGAACCTCACCTCATTTGGAGTGGGGTATTTCACGATCAACACAGCCATAGGCGACGGGGTGGCAGACACTGCTTTCTTAGATGCCCAGCCGGCTGTCTACGAAGACGAGTTCATAAGAGTGGTAAGGTTTGACCAACCGCTGCCCATCGCAATCAATGGCAAGAAGAGCATTGGCGTGGTGGGCAAGCCCCGGGGCGCTGAGCCTCTCGTCCAACAAGAGTGAAAACTCATTCCTCCTCCCTTTTTTCTTACCTTGAAACTGTAATCTGAGAATGCCAATCTTGAACAACATAAAACGCATATTCGGCTTCGGCGATGATGGCCTCGAGGATTCCGAGACTGATATGGAACATTCCCAACCTCAATCAGCCGATGCTCAGCCGGCAATCCTTCCGGCCGCAGAGCCCCCAGTGCCCGACTCTGACAAGGTGCGTCAAATATTCAATGGGGTAGTCGAGGTGTTCAACCGCGCGCTTCCTACCTTCATCAGCGGAGCCGTCGACCCCGAAAAGCAGACTCAACAGCTTTACGACTCTCTTGACGATTCGCTTAAGGCATACTTGGCCCAAGTTGAGGCCCAGGTTACCGAGTTTTGCCATGCCGAATGGGAACAGGAGAAAAAGCGCTTGGAGGACGAAGCGGCTACTCTGCGCCAGAAAGCCAAGGACCTGGAAGATAAGCGTGCGGCCCTCAATGACCAGAAGCTAAGCGCCGAGCGCCAAAAGCGTGCCCTAAGCGACCGGGTGCGCGACCTTGAGCAAGAGGTGCAGCGCCTTGAGGCTGAGAAAGAGCAACTCGACATCGAAAACAAGTGCATGATCAACAAGACCAAGGCTGCTGCGGTGATGGAGAGCGAACTCGAAGAGCTGCGTGCCATAGCCAGCGAGCGCAAGGATGATCAGAGCACTGAGCCGATGCCAACAACCCCCGAAGCGCAAGCCGAGATTGAAAAACTTCAAGCTCAACTCAAGGAAAAAGAGGCTACTATAGCCGAGAAGGATGCCGCCATAGCGGAAAAGGATGCTGCCATAGCGGAAAAAGATGGCCTAATTGCGGATAAGGAGGCAAAGATAACCGAGAAAGATGCTCTCATTGCAGAGCGGGATGCCTCTATTGCTGATCGAGACAGCCAATTGGCAGAAAAAGATAAGGCTATTGCCGAGCAACAAGATACGCAGAGCGAGATTGAGGAGATAAAGCAGCAGGTAGAGAAATTTGAAGAGGTGCGCTCAAAGATGGATGCCCGCTATGAGAAGATGAAGCAGACACTGAGCGGAGTGCAAACCGAGAACGAATCTCTGCGTCAGACAATACGCAACAATTTGCTCCAAAACGCTGACGAGCAGAAGCGTCTGCGCCAGCGCATAGCCGACCTCGAGAACGAACTCGAGAGGAAAGAAGCAGCCGAGGGTGAGAAGATCAGCATTGCGGCCTCGCCCGAGGAACCCTACCAGCATACGGTAGAGAGGCAAAAGCCTCCGCGCAAACGCAAGCGTGTCCAAGCCGAGGCCAACGACCTTGACGACATGGTGGCGGGTACCGATTGGCTCGTCGCCACTCCGGCCGAAGATGTGTCGATGCGGCCGACCGAGAAGAATCCTGACTTTGGTTATCAGCCGCCTCAGCGCAAGACCAAGCCGGCAGTGCCCGATGCCCAAATGTCGCTTTTTGATTTTTAAAGATTTACGTTTTGACTTATGAAAACAAGACTCCGCATATTTTTCCTTCCGTTATGCGCCTTTGCGGCTATGAGCGTCAGCGCTCAGATATCGCAGAGCGTCAAAGACATAGCCCCCTATGTCTATCCCCAGAATAAGCCGGCAGCGCCGCCGAGTTTCGCTTATGCCCCTGATGGCCAAGGGTATCTGTTGCTATCAGCCGATGCCCGCACCATCGACCGCTATGACATAGCTACTGGCAAAAAGATTGAGACTGTGTTTGATGCCACTCACACTCGCGAATCCACAATCGATGCCATCGAGGGGTTTGAAATGAGCCAAAATGGCCGCTATCTGTTGGTCTACACCAACAGCGAACCCATCTACCGCTACTCATTCACGGCTGAATACTATGTCTACGAGGTGCGTACCCGACTGCTTAAACCTCTGTCCACTACCTATCCGCGCCAGCGCGCCCCGCTGATGTCGAGCGATGGCCGCATGGTGGCATTCGTTGCCGCTTACGACAACAATATCTATATCCGCAAAAACGATTACGGTTCGGAGGTGCAAGTCACTACCGATGGCGCTGAAAATGAGATTATCAACGGCGTGCCCGACTGGGTGTACGAAGAGGAATTCTCGACCCAGCGCTCTATGGTATGGGCTCCCGACAATCTGATGCTCTGCTATCTGAAATACAACGAAACAGCTGTGCCTCTGTATTCACTGCCTATCTACCAAGGCACCTGCGACCCCAAGGACCAATACGCTCTCTATCCTGGCAATTATGAGTACAAGTATCCGGTGGCAGGCGAGCCAAATTCGATTGTCACTCTGCACTCATACGATGTGGAGACACGCAAAATCAAGGATATCACTCTGCCTGACAACAAGATAGAGTACATACCGCGCATCGCTTACGGCCCTGACCCCGAGTGTCTGCTCGTATCGACCCTCAACCGCGACCAAAACCATTTTGAGATTTACAGTGTTAATCCAAAGTCGACCGTCTCCAAATCAGTCTATATGGAGGAATCCAAGGCTTGGATAGCCCCAGAGACCTACGAGAATCTGCAGTGTCTGGATGATGGCTTTGTGGTGCAATCTTCGCGCACCGGATACAGCCATCTGTACAAGTATTCTTACGCGGGCGCGCTCAAGAATACTTATACATCGGGCGACTTTGACGTAACTGATTTTTACGGAGTGGATGCCAAGGGAAATTGTTTCTATCAAGCAGCCTATCCTTCACCTCTTGACCGCACTGTGAATAAGATTGACACTAAAGGGAAAACCTCAATCATCTCCAAAGGATCCGGCACCACTTCCGCATCCTTCTCGCCTGACATGGCTTACGCGATGCTTCGCTACAGCGACGCCAGTACTCCCCCGATCTACACCATCAACTCGGCTGATGGCAAGCAGCTGCGTGTGCTCGAGGACAATGCCTCGTATGCCCAGCGCATGGCCGCTATGCCCAAAAAAGAGTTTTTCACTATGACATCAGATGGCAACATCCTCAATGGCTACATCATCCGCTCAAACGCCTCGGGTGCTGCGCCGGTGGTGATGTACCAGTACAGCGGTCCGGGCTCTCAGTCGGTGCTGAATAATTGGACCATGGACTGGGACAATTATTTTGCTACACAGGGCATCACGGTGGTTTGCGTTGACGGTCGCGGCACCGGTGGCCGAGGCCGCGCATTTATGGATGTCGTCTACAAGCGTCTTGGCTATTACGAGACGATCGATCAGGTGAATGCCGCTCGCTGGGTGGCACAGCAGTCTTGGGCTGATCCTAAAAAGATTGGCATCTTTGGCTGGAGCTACGGCGGATACGAGACACTGATGGCCGCATCAGCCGATGGCGCACCTTATGCTGCGGCTTTGGCCGTTGCCCCGGTTACGAGTTGGCGATTCTACGACTCGATCTATACCGAGCGTTATATGCTCACCCCTCAACAAAACGAGGCCAACTATCGCACCTCGTCGCCTATCAACCGCACAGCCAGCCTGTGCTGTCCATTGCTCATTATGTATGGCACAGCCGATGACAATGTGCATCCCCAGAACTCGTTGCAATACGTGTCGATGCTGCAGAGCCAGGGAGGATTCTGCGATATGCTCGTCTTCCCCAACATGAATCACAGCATCTATGGCTGCAATTCGCGCTCAGTGGTCTATGGCCGCATGTTTGATTACTTTTGCTCTCACCTTAAGTAAAAGGGTGGCTACTTTTGACTTTTGACTTTTGACTTTTGACTTCGCGAAAGCGTTGACTTTTGACTTGACTTTGAATGCAAGAAAAGATAGAATTCAATACAATATTGACTAAGATGCAGTGGACATGGACCATCTGCTTCGGAGCCATAATCGCCCTGGTAGGTTTGGGCTACTGGGTCGGCCACACTTGGTTGCCATTTGTCGGTTTGGGTTTGATGATCCCAGTCACAGTGTTTGGCAATGCGAGTGTGGCTCGCGGTCAAGCGTGTTGCACGCTGATTACTCATTACACCGATTACTCGCTCTTCCTGTCATCGGTGATAATGATAATCATCAACTTGATCAATTCAAAGTGGGTAACCAACGAACATCTGCTGAACCTGCAGTCGGGCATTCCCTACATCCCGGCATTAGTGGTGTTCACGGTCTCGACGGTGATGTACGGCGCGGCCATGTGTAGGCGCCTACACACCGAGTATTGCCGAGCTTGCAAGGAGCAGGCCGGGCGCACCCTGCGCGAGTCGCTGCAGCGCAATGTGCTGCATGCCGAGGCTAAGTTCCAGCTCAAGCTGGCATTCGCCTTGTGCCTAATCATGGCTATACTCGGTTGGGTATATTATGATGTGTTCTACATCAACATCAATATCAATACCCCCGACTCGTTCTTCTTTTTCTTGGTTCCGGTAGCCGTGTATGTGCTTTCGCTGGTGTTTGTGTTTACACGCTATGCGAGCATGCAGTTTGAGGTTTCCATTTCTCCAGGTCGCATGGGGCGCGATTCACGCACTGTGTTGCGTTATATGGTTGTCAAGGACGACAAGATATTGCTCGAACTTGTGGCCACCGACAGCACCGGGGCCCAGATGTGGGATACGCCCGCTCAGGTAGAAGTGCCATTCACCGAAGAGGTCGACCAGCAACAGGCGGTTGATGTATTCCGCAACATCTCTGGGGCTGATGACTTCACCATCAAGCGTCTTTTCGCAACCAGCAAGGGGATGTCAAACGGTTTCCACTTCGCCGCTTTCCTCAAGGCTGACGAGCCTACGCCAGGCTTTACTGCTCAGGGATTCACTCTCTATGAGATCAATCAGATGATGCGTTCCGGCCAGGTGGCTCGTGCATTCGCTTACGAGATACATCGCGTGTTTACCATCACAATGGCATGGAAGACCTACACGCGCGAGGGCAAGCGCCTGTATCCCATCAAGAATTATCGTCCGACTTTCCGTCTCACCGACTTCAAGGACTGGGATGTCGATTACAGCGACTTGCATTGGATCAGCGTGGCCAAGAACAATGAGGACCAGCCATTCTTCCGTTGGCGTCGATTCTGGCGCAACCATATTTCAGGAGTTGACTTGCGATGGAGGAAAAAGCACTCTTAGTAATCACTGGTCCCACGGCTACGGGCAAGACGGCTCGCGCAGTGGCGATTGCGCGGCAGTTGGGAGGCGAAATCATCAGCGCTGACTCGCGCCAGGTGTATCGTGGCATGGACATAGGCACTGGCAAGGACTTGGACGAATACGGCCAAGTACCTTACCATCTTATAGACATCGCTCCCGCTGGATACAAGTATAATCTGTATGAATATCTGCGTGATTTTGACCGCGCCGAGGCTATAGTGCGCAGGCATGGCGCACAGCCTATATTATGCGGAGGCACTGGGCTTTATGTCGAATCGGTGCTGAAGGGGCTGCAGCTCCCCGATGTGCCAGCCAATCCAGAGCTGAGGGAGAACCTGCGCGGCAAGAACATAGATGGGCTTGAGGCCATACTGCGCGAGAAAAAGACGCTGCATAATACCACCGACATTGACACATGCCAGCGCGCAATCCGCGCTATCGAGATAGCTACCTATTATGAGCAGCATCCCGATGTGGCTGTCGGTGCCGAGCCTCATCCGCGCACCGATGCCATGGTGATTGGCGTAGACATTAGCCGCGAGCTGAGGCGCGAACGCATCTCTGCTCGACTGCGCGCTCGCTTGGACGCAGGTATGGTCGAGGAGGGCAGGGCGCTCTTGGAGAGCGGCATTTCGCCCGACGACTTGATGTATTACGGCTTGGAGTATAAATATCTCACCCTGTATCTTACGGGCAAGTTGCAGTACAAAGAAATGGTGGATCAGCTTGAGATTGCGATCCACCAATTTGCCAAGCGTCAGATGACCTGGTTTAGGGGTATGGAACGGCGCGGTTTTCACATCCATTGGCTGTCGGCGCTGTTGAGCATTGACGATTTCGCCGCCGAGGCCATCAAGATTATGAAGCAGCCTCGCTGCTGCTGAGTTCGCCCGTTGCTATCACGTAAGTGAGGGTTGTGTTGAGCAGCTCCACTACATATTTTGTCGAGTTGCGCGTCACAGAAAATACTTGGTCGGTAGTCTCAGTCTCTTGCAGATAGTTGTATAGAATCGGAGGAAAGTCATCAAACAACAAGGTCTGGGGCAAAGGGCTGCCGTTGCCGTTGATCGAGGTCCACTTGCAGTTGTTGTCAAACACGATAGTGGGCCCGTTCTTGAGTATCACGGTGTAGGAGGTATCGGTGTATGTAAAGCTGTATAGCTGTGTGTTGGGATAGTATTGCGAGATGAATGACTGAATCTCTCTCGGCATTTCGCCGTATAGATCATTGCTGGAGCAACCCCCGCACATCGTCACTGATAAAAAAATTAGCAGTAGGAGTGTTAAATCGAATATTTTTTTCATAATATTTTCGTTTGTTAAAGGTTATTTACCTTTTATAAACGCGTGGGGTGGGGGATTTGTTTTTGGTGGGTGTGGTTTTATGAGTCATTGTTGAGCCTCTCCGAGGCTCGCTGGCAGGGAGGTTAAAGACCCCAGGCAGTTGCGACGCTTCGCATCGCAACTGCCTGGGGTTAACATTGTTAAGCCTCTCCGAGGCTTTGACTCGGCCATTGATGGCCGAGGCTGTGACTATGCCGTGGATGGCCCATGGTGACTGGGCCAGGGAGAGGGGTAGGCAGCAAGCTGCCTATTCTTGGCCGGGGTCGGTGGGGCCGTCGAGGACGTCGGTGCGCTCTTTCACCTCGGCAGGGGTTACATGGTCCTTGTCGGCTGCGTCGATGGCAGCTCCCGGATATTTCTTCTCAGCCTTGATTTCCTCAGGCGTTTTTTCTGGTTTCTTGTCCATAGTTTCAGTATTTATTTGGTTATGAGTTTCTGGTTTCTCGGGCTCTTCGGCCAGCAGCGGCAGCTTGTTGAGTTGGTCTATGTAGTCCAATATCTCGTCGCGCCCTCGTTTATCTTCGGCTGATGACAAGAATACCGGGGGGAGTTCCTCCCAGGTCTCGAGCAGCTTTTCGCAATATTTGGCCACATTGCGCGGCCCGGCTGTTTTGCCGAGTTTGTCGAGCTTGGTGAATACTATGCTGAAAGGCACATTGTTCTCAGCGAGCCATTGCATGAAGTTTAGGTCAATCTTCTGCGGCTCGTGTCGGCAGTCGATCAGCAAGAATAGGTTGGTCATCTGTTCTCGCCCCAAGATGTAATCCTTGATCATCTTGTCGATCTTGGCCAGTTCTACCTTGCTGCGCTGAGCGAAACCGTAACCGGGCAAGTCCACGATGTACCATTTGTCATTGATCAAGAAATGGTTTATGAGCATGGTTTTGCCGGGCTTGGCCGATGTCATGGCCAGGCCCTTCTTGCCGGTGAGCATATTTATTAGCGATGACTTGCCCACGTTGCTTCGGCCTATGAAGGCGTATTCGTGTAGCTCGGTATTGGGAGTCTTCTCAAGCGAGGGGCTGCTGGTTACGAAACGTGCTGCGTTGATTATCATCTTTCAGTGAATTTACTTATTTTACACACAATCTTAACACGCAAAAGGCCTCGTTGGTTCTGAAATTTGGTCAGGTCGGAAAAAATTCGTAACTTTGCACACATAATCAAAAACTGTGCATTCCGTCTGGAATACACCTTATTATATATGTGCAACTAACCAAAGAATTGCAACATGAAACGTTTGACTATTGTGGCAGCTATGCTGGGTATAGCATCTGCTGCCATGGCAGAAGGATATCAAGTAAACACCTTCAGCGCAAAACAAGAAGGCATGGGCCACGTTGGCGTGGGCATGAAGCTTGGCTCGGAGAGCGTAATCTTCAACCCCGGAGCCCTGACCTTTATGGACAAGACAATGGAAATCTCAGGCGCAGTGAGCGCCATATCCTCACATGTTGACTGCTATTACAACGGTTCGACCTACGAAACCAGCAACAAGGTATCCACCCCGATGAACATCTCGGCCGCATGGCGCATCTACGACAACTTCTTTGCCGGAGTATCGTTCTACACCCCTTACGGTTCGTCGATCAACTGGGGACGCAACTGGCCGGGCGCCGCTCTCAACCAGAGTGTAGACCTCAAGATCTTCACCGTGCAGCCCACACTCTCGTGGCGCATCATCCCCAAGCTGTCAGTTGGCGCTGGCCTGATGATCACCTGGGGCAATGTTGACCTCAACAAGGGTCTGGTATCAGGCTCATCATTTGGCACGATGCTCGGTCTGCTCGGCGCAGGCTCTTGGAATGAGAATGTTTCGCCCGCATCGGCCAATCTGACTGGTTCGTCAGAACTCGCGCTTGGCGTCAATGTCGGCGCTATGTACGACATCAATAAGCAATGGACCGTAGGCGCATCTTTCCGATCCAAGATGAAGATGCATGTCAAGGCTGGCGATGTCACTGTTGAGTATGCCAACGAGACAGCACAGGCTCTTCTCGAGACCAACCTGCAGAACCTCAATTATACCAACTTCGACGCTTCGATGCCGTGCCCGTATGTGCTCACCGCTGGCGTTAGCTATAAGCCCATCGAGAAACTCATCCTGGCATTCGACCTGCAGCTTAATGGCTGGAAGGCTTATGACTATCTTGACATCACCTTTGCTGAGCAGGAGGCATTCAACCAACACCTGAAAAAGGATTATAAGAATACCCTCACTTACCACCTGGGTGCTCAGTACGCAGTTACCCCTCGTTGCGATCTGCGTTGCGGCCTGATGATCGACACATCGCCCTGCAACAAGGATTACTACAACCCCGAGACCCCGGGCACCACTCGCATCGAGCCGTCGGTGGGCTTGTCGTTCTCGCCGCTCAAGGGCTTATCGGTCGACTTGGCGTTTATGTATGTATATGGTACCAAGGCCAAGAATTGCACTGGCGAATATGACGACTTCATCGCCAAGACCCTCAATTCGATGGTCGGCACGCAGATTCTGCCCCCCCCACTGGCACCTTCACCGCTGACTACAAGCTACATGCCGTCATCCCCGCCATCGGCGTCAGCTATTCCTTCTAAAAAATAAGCCACAGCGCTGACGCGCTGGGGAGACCATAAAGCCGCAAGGGCATAAAACCACAGCGCTGAAGCGCTGGGGAAGCCATAAAGCCACAAGGCCATAAAGCCACAAGATCGTTGTGATTTTTATGGTTTTATGCCCTTGTGGTTTTATGGGGAAGAGAGCCGCAAGGCTCGGACATAATCCTTAGGGTTTTGATTATCAGGCATGAAACTTTATTTAACTCATTCTTTGAGGATTTTCTTCCGAAAAAGTTTGGTCAATTCGGAAAAAATTCCGAACTTTGCACTCGCTTTTCGAGAGGAGAGGCGCTGCAAGGGCCGCGAGGCCGCAGGAAATTGAAAGATTTTCGCAAAGAACGGATGATAAATTAAAATTCGTTAAACATCGAACAAAAATTTGGTCATGTCAAAAATTGTTCGTAACTTTGCACTCGCTTTTCGAGAGGAACAGCGCCGCAAGGCTGAAAAGCGGAGCGGGAAATTGAAAGATTTCGGCAAAGAACAAACGAAAGATTAAAATTCGTTAAAAGATGAACAAAAATTTGGCCATGTCAAAAATAGTTCGTAACTTTGCAGAGCCGTTTCG
>JAJBUH010000159.1 GCA_020860445.1 Bacteroidales bacterium
TCTATCCTCAAATACGAGAAGCATTTCAAATTCGACAGACACTGTCAGTCGAATTTAGCGATCTAAGAGAAGGTACAAGCATAATAAAAAAACGATATCGGGAATAATCCTTAACGCACTCCTTGTTCTACCCTACTTTCAAGATTGTCATTTTCTCATTTTATTGAATTAGTAGGTATCGAAGATCCATTGGTACGCTATTTCTACGAGGTAGTGCATTAAAAACACATGGAGTGTACGTGAATTACGTCGTCAAATTGCCACGAATCTTCATATAAGAGTAGGGTGGTCAGTTGACAAAGCAAGAGCATTGGAGAATAGGCAATAATAATGCTGAAAAAGACTCTTCATCCCTTCAAATTCGAGATCCTTACGTATTTGAGTTCTTAGGATTAAAGCCCCATGAAGCACTTACCGAATCAGACATTGAGGATGCCTTAATTGATAACCTCAAAGATTTTCTGCTCGAACTTGGGAAAGGGTTCTGTTTCGAAGGACGTCAGAAACGTATAATCATTGATGAGGAATATTACAATCCTGATTTAATATTCTATAATCGCATTCTACATTGTGGTGTCATAGTGGAAATTAAAAATGATGTATTCCGCCATGAGCATTTGGGCCAATTAAACGCCTATGTAGGATACTATGCGGAGAATGAGATGCAACCGGGAGACAATCCCCCTATTGGGATTCTCCTTTGTACCAAGAAGGGGAAAAAGATGGTAGAATATGCTCTTGGCGCTATGCCCCATGATTTGTTTGTGTCAACCTATCAATTGGAACTCCCAAATAGAGAAGAACTAGAGTCGTTCATAAAAACAGAGATAGGAAAATAAGGCAAAATTCTACTTTGGTTATTTGGCAGCTCCATTCTAATAGGTAGCCCCTACGCTTCCCTATCAGAAGTGTAGCATCAATTGTACGCGTGAGTTTTTTTAGGATGGCCGCATTTGCACTCTGAAGCGTGGTCGTTTGTGGGACGGAACGTCTTACAGACGTATTTGCCGTTTTTGGTTCCGCACTTGGTGCAATGGCCATCGCCATATCCATGGCATACGACCTCCTCAGCTGGATTGGTCATGCTTTTTTCAGCAGTAGCTGAGGTGGTGACAGCGGTTATAGAACCAGCTGCAGCGATGATGGCTATAACCATCAAGGCTTTTTTAATCGATTTCTTCATACTCCTCACCCTTATCCGTGTCGGGCACAACCTCTAAGTATAGAATAGTAATGGTAGAAAGTTATTCAAAGCGATGACAAAGAAATCCAAAAAGTCCCCTCTCGACGAGGGGACTCTCCGTATCCGACCATTTCACACTAAGGCGTATTTACCTCGGAAAATCGGTCCACAGAAACTTCGCATTTTCACTACCAGCGATCCATACGGTATTGTGGCATTTGTTTTTGTTCAGTCAACGAAAGTGTGGTGGTTTTGGCATCCTCCAAGACATATTGCCATGTAGGATTGATTGTGCCATTGGTAGCGCGATTGACGGCCTCGCGTAGAGCAATGCCAAAGAGCGCCCCATATTTGAGATTACTCCATGAATACTGGCCACGAATTGAAGCCGAGATTTGGAATCCGCGCGAACCATCAAAGTCAGTAAAGAGTTTCTTGGTCAAATCTGGGTCGAAGCTAGCATAAGATTTTTTCTCGCGACGCTGACCCTCGCTATCCATGTTACAGCAATCGCTGATGCAGAGAATCAGCTTAGCATTTGAGTATTTCTCTTTCAGACGATTGTACAGCGAGGTCTGACCTACTTGACGGTCAAGATAAGCCATGTGTGGCCACTCATCATCGTCCCAGTTGGCTCCATGCCCGCTGTAATAGAATACTACGATATCGCCATCGCTAACATTCAGGCCATCTATTGCTGAGATAGCATTTGTCGAACGGAATTGGTCACCGCTATAAGTAACCATACTGTTTTTGTACCCAAGGGCTTTTGCACAATTGGTGAAGAAAGCCTTCATGTTGTCAAAGTCGGCCGTACGGTCTACTTGGCGATTGGGCTCTTCCTTATTCACCATAATGATGGTGTGGAAGGTTTGGGCCGACATGCTGATTATGCAAGCAGCCACGATAAGGAGTGAGAAAACACGTTTCATTTGAAATTACTCTTAGATTGTTTTACAAGATGGCGTACATAGCGATCCTTGGGATAAGCCATAGCGGTAAGATTTACGAAGTCCTTATAGACCAGTTCACCGTCAAAATCTTGGTACTTATCACCTTTGGCAAAGCGTATGTTATCACAATAGAATGAATAAGCTACTGTGACATCACCCTTTTTTGAGTGGTATATCATAGCCACATCAGGCATGAAAGCACAGTTCTTCACAACCTCAGAAGCCACAAAAGCATCAGGATTACACAGGGCTTTGGTGCTTGCTTGCAGTAATTCTGGGCAAGCACAAGTCTTGGTCTGAAGTACCTCGCCGTAGCCGTCCATCCAATCGTCCAGAGCATCGCTCCAAGGATCTATCAGGAGCACAGTCACCGAATCAGCTTTTTCAATCGCCTCAAGGTATTGATTTGGCACGATGCTTTTGCTCTTAGAATCGGCATGGCAACTGATGCCGAGCATTCCTATCGCAGCCACAAGAATTAGAAATAATTTCTTCATGACAAATTGATTATCTATTGGTTAATTATCTGTAGTTTATGGGAATCAATTCAGCTTATTGAGATTGGTTTTAAAGTATGGGGTCTGTTCCTCATTCTGCTCTATACGCACATGGTAATTAGTCCAATACGAAAGATCCGAGAGAAACTTTTGCCATGTCACAGTAAATTTTCCTGGCATAGTCGAATAGTTATCCATGAGCATACAAAGGGTGCCAGTGAAATAGTCCATTTCACCTTCCTCACACTCAAACCCTCCTTGTGCCAATTGACCCGGCGATGCTGCGCTCACAATCACATCACCTGAATATCCGAGCCACCATCCTTGTAAAGCTTTTGCCAATTCCTTGCTTACAATTTTAGTTTTTTTTTACCTTGTTGTAAGAAGCTTTCTGCTTTTTTATGGCTTGGCTTAGCTACATTGCAACACATGCCCAGGGTGACGAGCAATCTCGGATTCTTGGTCTTAAGTTGGTTATGTACATCAATCAATGCCATATATTTAGCGCCCTCACCTTGGAACTCCATATTTGGCCAAGGGCTATCATTTGAGTACTTGTCAGCGCGGCCGCCATGACCTATGTAATAAAACACTACTATGTCGTTGGAGCCGCAATTGAGGTTTTTCACCATCGCATTGCACTGCTCTGCTGTCATCTTAGTACCCGAATATTCATATATCTTAGCTCCATAGCCCTTCTGATCGAGAGCTGCATTCACTTTTTTGATAAAGCGATTGTAAAGAGCTGTCTTGCCATTGACATTGTCAGCACCCAACATCGCATCGGTAGTGTCAGCAAACACTATCCAATGAATCGTCTCTGATACCGCCGTACCTGTCAAAACAGCTACAAACAGGAGCAAAACAAACCAGCGTCTCATACTCATTTATTTACTTCTCCCCACTTCTTAATCAGCACATCCTCATCGTAGAACATCATCAACGAGAACTGCAGCCATTGCCAATTAGGCAAATCATAACGACAAATCTCATTATTATCGTTATCCAAGGCAAGCCATTTCTTGCTGGCAAAGTCAAGGCTTACGGTCAAAGTCTTGTTGCCAGCCCCAACAAAGACTATATCAATCCATGACTCAAAATTGGTATATACCTTTTTGTTGGAGGCATACATAGCAGGGTCACATAAGAGAAGGCCTGGAATTGCGGAGAACTCGGTATACACAACCATGGGCATCCCTACATGGTCATGGTTATTGGAGGCCAGAAGTATAGCTTGAATACTCTTTGCTTGCCACACTATCTCCCAATTGGCATTGCCCAAAGCTTTGACTGGTGCTTGCTGAATGAAGTAATATGGATTTTCATCCTCTACTACTTCAATTATGTTCGAAAAATCAATGCCTTGAGCTTTGTTCTGGTTCGGCCAAATGATAGCCAAAAGGGCCACCATCCATAGAATAATTTGTTTCTTCTTCATATCTTCCTTTTTATCTTATCGCTTTTTTGTTCCTATGAGTCCCATAATCAAAGATATATACTCCAGGGCGCAATGGCTCATATACTCGTTGACCCATAAGATTGTATATTGCAATGGGTTCTTCCAAATCAGTTTCAATTGTGGATACGCTATTGTATTCTGACAAGTCTATATCGATGTAATCAGTCCACTCTGATTTAGCCTCATCATAGACTGCTCGCACTCTGGCCTTGTAATATTTAGCATTTAGGCCTGAGAGTTCACAATAATTTTCTGTGAGATCAGAAAAAGAATAGCTCTCTATGGGGTTTGTGATTGCCGCCAAGATGCTCTCATTAGTAAGTTCATCAGCGGTGAATTTACCGTCATAACATTTGATGCCGCTTACGTATGCTACGCCCATAGTCGAGATACGCAAGCTTACATATTGAGCCTCTGGAATCGTTACCCATTCGGTAGCCGTGTCACCGTCTTTAATATTTGGCAAACTCATGACGTTAATTTCCTCTCCCTCTCGTGAAATCCAAGAGATCTCAAGAGGAACCACATTTCCCTCGGGGAAGGAATAAGAGATTTGAACAGTAAGCGCATTTTGTCCTATGAAAAATTCCTGTGAGAGCAACCATCCTTCTGAGCCATCATTGCGACCTACCCTTGCTCCATTCTTAGATGTGAAAATATTACTTGCAGTCCACCCCGAGGCATCAGTAAAGGAATTGATGTATCTTGAAATATCGGTTGTACCGTCTTCGTCTTCGGCAGCGGCCAATAAGGTCTTAAACGACTCGTTAAGCCGTATATAACTGGTGGGTATTTTTCGGTTTTCTATTACCTCGACTTCGTAACTATCAGCAGGACCTGTTTCTTGCCAGGTGAGTTCAATTTGATTTGGACCAATAAGATTAGCTTCATTCAATATAGGAGTATCTACATATAGGCCTCCCATAAAGTCAAAAGATATCAGACCATCTACTTCCTTAATGTTCGTGATGGTCTTTTTGAAGGTATACCCTGTTGAGGTCGCGTTAAACCACTTACCTCCTACTGCCGAATGGGAATTCTCTGTTATTTCTGTTACCCCTTGGCTCCCTGGGAACATATCTCCCTCGTAATCCTCGTCAGTAGGGCTATAAGTATTATACCCATCGGAGGACATATAGTAATATCCATAATTACCATCGGCGGGGACCCAACTCAGTCGCTGATGGGCGCGACGTATATTCACATTGTTGGCCAACCATGACTTTTCATCATAATCCACATGAGTTACAAATAGGCCATGACAATTTCGCGATCCTCCAACGTACTCAAACCAACGATTATTTTGTCTGTTCTCTAAGACAAAATATTCATCAGGATAAAGATCATTATATATTACATACGCAGTGGGAGAATCTGTCAAACTGGGTACATCCTTGATACGGGTGATATCTTCAAGTTCAATAAAATCCAACCATCCAACAAATTGGCGTTCATAAGCCGAGTATCCCGTCGGGACTTCCCCATTCTGATTCGGCCCATTATAACTGCCCGAATTCATTAAGTCCCATTTTTGCATACCCACACCTCCCGTGTAATTCACATCATAGATATCCGGCAAGCCAAAGCAATGACTAAATTCATGGCATGCTGTACCAATTCCGTTTATGGTCTCGCCTCTTGTACCCGCCAACTCACATGAGCAAGCATATACATCAATCTTCGTCCCATCAAGTGTCAATGGGCCATCCCCATCACTCCATGCCTGGCATCCAGTCAAAGAGAATTTGTGAGGCCATATAGTGTAGGAGGGCGCACCTTGAGCCTCGCCATAACCAGCATAGACAACAAATATCTCTTCTACCTCACCATCACCATCCCAATCATAATCAGCAAAATTTACATACTCATCTGCTTGGCGACATGCCTCTATTACCAACTCTCCAATATGGACATCTGTTTGCCCTTTTGCGTCATTATTCCTTCCATAATACTTCATTTCTTCAGGCATACGCAATGGGCCCACCACATCAAATGTCCAGTCAAACATGCCATAGCTCTGATCGTTAAAGTAATCATGAACAGAACCTATATGATCATATTTGGAATAACCCACTTGATTGAACATCTCATCAAAGTCGGATTGAGAATAGGTCATATAGCAATCGGCAAATTCTACCAATAATACTAGACCTTTCTTCTGACCAATAAAAGCGCTTTTACTTTTGGTGACCCGTTGTGGAGTTTTTGATACTGTTGACCATTCTTCTCGCCGAGCATTCCATTTCTGCTCGTTCCATTCTTGAAGCAATAGGCGCTGACTTTCCACCAAAGAGGATTCTGCCGAGGTACGTCCCTCAGCATTATGAGCCAACATAGCCGATGGTCTGAGTTGACCAGCCTCAATTATTGCATAGTAGTATTCATCAATAGTCCGTTAAAAAATTAGATGCTGGCTAAGCGGCATCGGTCGCTAT
>JAJBUH010000230.1 GCA_020860445.1 Bacteroidales bacterium
CGCCAGCCCTGCTACCCCGTAGGGGTTGTTTCAGATAGCCCTGGGCGATGAGACCTAATTTTTATATAAATTTGTTGTAAATATGAATAAAAAGAGCTAATTTTGTCACTTAAAACAATTTAAGAATTCTATCTCACCTAAAAACTGATGAAACAACTATGGTCACTTATGGGTGTGCTGTTTGCGACAGTCACTCTCCATGCAGGACAAAAGCAGGTGGCTACCCTGTGCCATGATGGCACTGAGACCCACTACTACGGCAGCGATGCCTACGTAAATGCCAAGCTGGCAGCCACTAACGGCGATGCCATCTACCTCTCGGCTGGTCGCTTCTCGGGCAATGGCATCAACAAGGCCATCTCAATCTACGGAGCCGGAATGGGCCAAACCGACAGCACCACCGTCACAACCGTGGGCGCCACCGTCATCGAGGGAGAAAATACAATCTCCATCCCCGCCGACTCGGTAGGCACGCTTTACATCGAGGGAGTATACTTCTCCCAGCCTATGACTTTGGAAAGAGTAGAAGAAGGCGTCTTCGCTAAATGCTACTTCCAAGACCTCTGGACTCCCGACGAATACTATACCGACCTAAGCGAAGCAGTATATGATGTGAACTGTTCATTTTACAATTGCGTAAGTGAAGACACTCGAGTGTACGGCCACACCACTATGGCTTTTTTCAATTCCCGCCTATTTTTTGCTGCTCGCTTCATCCCCTATTTCCACAATTTCCGAAACTGCCTAATAGAGGTCGGCAGTCCTTACCATTTCAGCGCTACTAACGCTACAATGGTAAACTGCATAATCTACCCGGCTGAAAATGCTGAAAGCCCCTTCTCCTGGTCTGAATTGGAAAATTGTCTGGTGGTAAAACCTATCAACGCTAGTTCTACATGCCTTTCTGGTAACTTGTACACTGCTGATTCTTCAGATGATGTGTTTGAAGCTGGAACTTACTACCATCTGAAAGCCAATGCTGCCTCAACCTTTGTAGATTTCAATGGCGACCAGATAGGAATCTACGGCGGAGAATTTCCATTCTCTGTGACACCGACAAATCCACAGATTGGAGACCTGACTGTAACCGAAGGCGACAATATCGAAATAACAATTGACCTAACTAATCAATGAACCGTATGAAAAAGTTAATCATATTGTTGACGGTCATTGCATCCGCACTGTCACTTAGAGCAGAACATAAGACCATGGCCATCCTTGTGCATGATGGCACTTCTACTTATTACTACAATAAGACAGCATTTAGCCAAGCATACGCTGATGCCGTTGAGGGAGATGCCATATACCTATCGGCAGGCATCTTTGAGGCTACAACAATAGCCAAGAATATCTCAATCTATGGCGCTGGTATGGGCCAATTCGATGGCACTGAACATAACATGACCAATTCGACCAGAATCTCTGGAGAAATAGCGATAGAAATTCCTTCTGAGGGCTCGCAACTCTACGTCGAGGGCGTGTATTTTGACAATTCAGTTTTCCCTCGCCAGCTTAACAGCGGCGTGTTCTCAAAATGTTATCTCTATGCTCTCACTATATCTTCAGAATATGAAAATGCAGTGTACGCAACATTCTACAATAGTTATGTAGCTTGCTCTATCTTTAAGGCTGAGACTCCCGTTGCTTTCTTCAATAGCGTGGTGAAGATTCCTCTTACCGAGGGTGGCAAATACTTCACAAACTGCTTGATAATCGGTGAGGGAGGTATACAAGGTACAGAATTTCCCCACTACAAGAATTCTATTCTTATGAGATACGTGAGTTATGATCTGGATGGTAAAGACTCGCTTGTCACCTCTGATATAGAAGATTGCATATTGATGTCGTATTATGTGGATGAATCAACCCTGACCAAGGGCAATGTTTATGAAATAAACTATTCTGACCCCATATTCAAGGACGGCACATTCTATCAGCTAACCGATGAGGCTGCAGCCACTTATGTCAACAGCGATGGCGGCCAGATAGGCCTGTATGGTGGCGACTATCCTTTTGATATCACTCCACAGATTCCCATTGTAGGCAGCATTGCTGCCGGCACCGTGTCGAATAATGGCTCACTGCCCATCACAGTCGAAATTACACAATGAACCAATTGACCATGAAACGAATATTGTGCATCATAATGGCGCTGCAAGGCATCATTGCCATGAATGCCCAGCAGCTCGTGGCCTCGCTATACCACCCTGGCGATGAGACTCCGACAATATATACAGGAATGAGCGCCTTCAGCAACGCTTACGAGGCGGCTCAGGATGGCGATGACATTTATCTGTCGCCTGGAATTTTCTATTGTTACTCAACCACTTTCGACAAAGCGGTGTCAATCCACGGATACCTGATGGGCACCCTCGAGGGCACAGAGTGCACCCGCGAAAACAGCACCACCTTGATAAACGAGGTGACAATAGCCAGATCAGAAGTGTCCACTATCACCCCGTTTTTCGAGGGCATTTACTTCCGCTCGACGGTATATTTGCAAGAAATGCACGGTGGAACATTCTCAAAATGCTATTTCGCCGACCTCAATGGCAATTCTCAAGAGGTGGAGGGTACGGCAACTTGCACATTTGACAATTGCATACTCGGCAACAATCGCACCTATACCGACAATAACCTTACATTCACAAATTGCGTGGTAGGGTTCACCTCATGGACACCTCCAGCCGCCGTTGACTATTACAACTGCATCCTCTGGGGCGACCAGTATGGAATGAAGCAGGGCAAATGGGGCACAGTGTCAAACTGCATCATTTTTGGCACCACTGATGAAGATTGCACAGTCTCGGCCGAGGTGTTTGAGAATTGTCTCTTGGCATCGCCCCTGAGTTACGATACCGAGAATAGCATCTTCCTGGGCTCTTGCTATAATGTAAGTTCTATTTATGGCATCTTCCAATCTGACACATTCTATGAGTTAAGAAGCCCTACCGATTATGTCGATTCCGATGGCAACCAAATCGGCATCTATGGCGGCGAGAAGCCGTGGGATATCATCCCCGACATTCCATTTATTTCCACGTTTGAACCGGGCGAACTACAGGAAGACGGTTTTCTGCCTTACACACTCGTGATTAAATAATCCTGACCACTATGAAAAGAATATTTACCATATTATCAGCCTTGTGCGCGGTTATGGCGTTGTGGGCAGCAGAGAACACCGCTACACTGTCGCATAATGGCGCTATCCAGCAATACCAAGGCGAGGATGCCCTGCAGCGAGCTTACAACGATGCCGTAGATGGCGATGCCATCTTCCTGTCGGTGGGCACATTCTCATCTACCGAAATCAAAAAGAGCATCACTCTGCGCGGAGCCGGTATGGGCGTTGTTGTCGGTGAATCGATAACCGACTCAAATGTCACTAAGATCGTTGGCGACACCAATATAGAGATAACCAATCAGTCAGACGAGTTGAGCTTGACCATCGAGGATATCTATTTCGAATCGTCTGTTTGGATTGCCACTACCTACAACACCTACTTCAATAACTGCACCTTCATGGGTCAGCTTGACGAGAGGGACAACGACTGGCCGGGCCTCCACTGCACATTCTATGGCTGCTACGCCGACAATTTCCAATTGGCCACCGAGGGCAACGATATGCTGTTTTGCAATTGCGTAATCAAGGCTGTGGTCGATAGCGGATATTTCTACTTTCTGAATTGCGTAGTTCAAACTTGCTCCCATCCCCACGGATATGATACCTACATGGCCAATCCGACATTCAAGAATTCGATCTACATCGCCCTCATCTATGACGATGACGAATATGCCATTCCTGACCTGAATATTGAGAACTCTCTGGTTGTCACCAAACTAATCGACAAGGATTCCATGACTCTGACAGGCGAGCTCTATGAGGCTACCTCGCTCGATGGCATCTTCGCTGATGATACGTTCTACGTGCTCACCGATGAGGCTGCTGCCAAATATCTTGGCACCGATGGCACCCAGATTGGAGCTTATGGCGGAGACAATCCCTTTGATGCCTCGCCAGTGTCGCCGCGCATCGCTGCCCTCACCACCGATGGCGAGACTGATGCCGATGGCATCCTGTCGGTAACCTTAGAAATCCAATAATGTCGCACCCTATTCAAGCTTTCAAAGATATGAAACATATATTAGCCGCTGCGGCGATGGGTCTCTCAGTCTTGGCGATGCAGGGCCAAGACACCACGGTGAGAATGTATATCGATGGCGCAGTGCATTTCACTTATAACCATTCTGGAGGCTCAGAATACATAATGGATGTGTCCTGGGCTGGTTATGGCTTGCACAATCTGATGGTGCAGCTCGAGCGCAGCGGTATTTACTCTGCGCCTGTAACCCGCATCTTTTATGTGAAGCCGCACTTCGCCACAGTCGCTTCAGAAACTGTCAATCTCTACGTCGATGGCGAATTGGTTGATTCCAAATCAGCCGCCTCGACTGTGACTTTCAACTATGACATCTCATCTCTTAAGATGGGTGTGCATACCCTGATGGCCCAAACGGTTGGGGCTGACAATGCCGTGTCAGTGCCGGTCACCACGCTCTATTACGTTAAACCCGAATTTGTTGAGCATACTGCCTCGCAGGTGCGTCTCTTTATCGACGATGTGCTCAAAGAGACAAAGGCGGTTGATGGAGAGTCGGTGAAGTTCAACTATGATGCCTCAAATCTCAGGGCTGGTTTGCACAGCGTGGTGGTTGATGCAGTGTCGGCCGATGGCACGACGCTTTCGAGCCCCACTTATGCCTTTGTGCTCAAAGGCCTGAGCCGAGAGCAATATGACCAGGCCGAATGCTACTATGCCATCGATGGCAGCAATGATTTCAAATTGGCTGGAACTTGCCAGAGCGGAACATTCACTTTCAACATCGATGCTAATGAGGTTGCTGAGGGGGAACATTCTCTGCTTTGCGCCTTGGTATTGCCCGATGGTTCGGTTAGCAGCATTGAGACGGTCAACTTCACTCGCGCTCCTCGCAGCGCCGCTGAGGCTCCAGTCATCAATTATGATGGCCGCTATGTGACCCTCACAGCTGCTGAGGATTGCCAAATCTATTACACGCTCGATGGTGGCGATGCAATGGCCTATTCCGAGCCGTTTGATGTAGATTTCGCAAAGCAACTGCAAACCTGGAGCGTAAAGGAGAATTGGAACGACAGCGCGGTGCTCACGTATGACATCCCAGCTTATTTCGATGGCGAAACAGCGGTGGTTAACGAGGCCGGAGCCCTCTCGATAGGATTCCAATGGGTTGGAGCCGAAGAGCTAACCCAACTCCCGTACATAGCCATCGAGGGCAGTCTCAGTGACGCCGACTTTGTACAACTCTCCCAGCTCACTGGCCTGGGTGGTGTGATTTGGAATAGTGATAGCTACCTGCCCGGTGGATTGTTCTCTTTCAATCCCAACCTGCTGCTCTATATTGATTCTGCCGACAAGGCTGCCGATAGCGGCGTGAGAAATGTGGTGGTTAACGGTTATGCCGATTCGCTCGTGCTGACCGAGGGTGGCAATTACTATGCTCCTCGCGAGTTTGTGGCTGGCGAGGCTGTGTACACTCGCAATTTCACCATGTCGACTCCTCTCAACGGCATGACTCAGGGTTGGGAGACGCTGACATTGCCATTTGACGTGCAGCAGATTGTGCACCTTGGCGATGGCACCACAGTGTCGGCCAAGGGCGAAATCAAGCCGTTTGGAGCATTCTCTACAGCTGATTATAGCGATGCCAAGCCTTTCTGGTTGTACAGTCTTGACACCTCTTGGCAACAGTCTGACCGCATCGAGGCTTATGAGCCTTATGTGATATCGATGCCCAACAATCCCGAGTATATTCCTGATTACATCCTCGCTGGCGAGGTGGAATTCCGAGCCGAGAATGTTACCGTACCGGCATCGTGGGCTGCGTATAGTGTGAGCGGCAATTATCTGTTTGTTTGCAGCACGTTGCGTCAGGAGCAGTCGTCTTCCATCGCTCCGATCAATGCCGCTTATGCTGGCGGCGAGAGCGCCGAGATTGGCGATGAGGTTGAGGGTTCGACATTCATTCCGGATTTGAGGCCAGTGTATCCGTTTGAGGCTTATCTGTCGCTGTCGACATTCGGACCTATGACCGCACCAGTGAGAATGTCGGATATCGGCACTCCGGTGCTGAGCATACCGAGCGTGATGACCAACGATGCTCTCTGGCGCGTGTATAGCTACGACGGTGTGCTGTACATCAGCACCAATCAGCCGCAGAGGGTTAATATCTTCAACCTCGAGGGCGTAGCCGTGCGCCTGGTAGACCTGCAGGAGGGCCTCAACGAGATCCACGACCTCCCCACCGGCCTCTACCTCGTCAAAGACAGCAAGGTAATGCTCCGCAAATAGTGTGGCAGCGCCGCCCCGGCGCAGTGCAGTGTGGCAGCGCCGCCCCCGGCGCAGTGCAGTGTGGCAGC
>JAJBUH010000181.1 GCA_020860445.1 Bacteroidales bacterium
AGGAATTTCTTACCTTTTAGGTTAAGTATCTCAAGTAATGCCTTATGTAAGTCCATGATAACATTCTTTTTTTGTTCTCTAATATTAGTCTCGTTGTAGGGAGTCACAATCTTATAAACTCCCGTATCACCTAAAATTAGGAAACCTCTTGTGACTTTAGGTGAACACTGCAAAGGTATAAATTATTTTCAAAATAACATAGATGATAAGTAGATTTTTCACTCAAAGTAGCCTGAGGACATGGAACAGGTAGGCGCAACTATTTGATGATGAACCAACCATCGTCTCCCACAAAACTAACTTGACATAAAGATATAGCCATTATGTGATTTTATGAGGATTGTGGAAATGGAAGATTCTTTTAATTCCTTTGAAAAATTTAAAAAAATATGTAATTTTGAACTCTAAATTAAAAAAGATGAAAATGAGATTCAGTGTACTTCTCTGCATTATTCTTACTCTGTATTTGATTTCATGTAACAAATCTAAGGAGCATCAGGAATCTAACGCTATTACTGTGGAATCATTTGGTGAGCCAACTCTCCAGCAACAATGGGACTCTAAGACTGAGATGGCTGATCAAGAGTTAATAAAAGATGCCCAGGAAACCATAACCTCTACACAAGAAGTTTCCTCTTCTTCAGCAAAAGGGTCAATTCAAACAACACGCCAGAATGCTTATGATCAAGCTTTCAAAAGTGGAGTTGAGATGGGCCGATATGATGGGCCTTCAGGTGTACATCAAGGGTATGAGTACGCATCCGTATACACCGACGATTGGATTAGGCAAGCCTTTATACAGGGCTACGAATATGGTTTTACTATGGCTGGTGGTTATGAAGTGGTAGAAGATGAGTATTATGAAGATGAGTATTATTATGAGGATGATTGGTGACTTGTGGACACGGGACAGGTCAGTGCACATCTGAGAACTCTAGGGCAAGGGCAAATGCTGAGGTTGCGTAGTGTGAGTATAGAGAACTGGTCTTCCCCAACTTCCCAATAGGAGTTTATGTATGATAACAAGAGATATCCCTAGAATTTACAAGAGGGGGAGTCTTAAGTGTTGGTTAATTGCCAGTTAGCTCTTGTGAGATTAACAGGAGGTTACAAGAGAATACCCACCGTTTCTGGTGCCAAAAGGCAGAACCCCCAGCGCCAAAAGGCAGAACCCCTGGTGCCAAAAGGCAGAACCCTCCATGATGAGTGATGGGGGATAAACGACAAATAGGTCAGACCTCTGGCTTATTTGTTGTTTTGTAGATACCAGAAGTTGCCTTGTGAACACGGGACAGGTCAGCGCACACATCTAAGGATTTTTGGGATATCACCAACATATAGAGGGGTTATGTAGCGATTTTTCTTTGGGTGATGGTGGAGATGTAGAAATTATGCGCCTCTGATCTTTCTTCTACTCAACTCCTATTCATTATGGTTAATAGGAGGTTTTTCCCTATCCTTCAAAATGTATAAGAAATGCCCTAAATTCATTTCTCTGTGGCCCTCATTTATGTCTTGGGGTTGTGCCGCTGGGGCGATTTGGCTCGGGTTGTCTTTAATGGGAATGGATTAGGCTTGTGAACACGGGACAGGTCAGCGCACACATCCGATGATTTACGGAGCAGGGGAAATCTCATTAGAGAAACCTAAAAGATTTTTTATCATGGTAAAGGTTAAATAGGAAAATTATTCTTAACTTTGTGTTCACGAACTATCAAAGATTACAACACGCCTGACAAGAGCCGTGCTACGCACTCATCCTTGTATGGCGATAGGCATGCATACCCCACATTCCGTGCTACGCACTCCATGTGGGGTTAACAGACAAGAGCCGTGCTACGCACTACCAATACATTATCATAATTTAAATTTAATCTGAAAAACTTCTCATGTACCCAATAGAAACAGAAGAGATAAGGAGATAGGCTTATGGATGATTATGACGATATGCTGTATAGGGAGATGAATCCCCATGACCCATATTATATGGGCCCGGATGACCATGACAATTATAGCTCTGACGATGACGAGGAGGCCGCGCCGGGAGGATACTACCGTCGGGATAAAGGGATTCAAAAATGGCCCTCGGCGCAACCTGTCAACCAAAACGGCCAACAGTCAATCTGCCAGAGCGGCCCCAAATCGTCCAGCCAAAGCATTTCGCAGAAATCCAATCAGAGCGGCGCTCCGCAGAGCAAGATGGCACCGATGGTGCCACGGCTGTGGCATTCGGTGCGTGTGCCGCCGGTCAAGCGACCGCCAGTGTTTAGCCGCCAAGGCTTGCGCATCGCCGATGTGACCATCGATTGGGTGGCCTTTGCGATCTGTGTCGCCACCGTCGCGGGGATTATTGCCGTTCTGATGATGTAGAGATGACCGCTATGTCGCTAATGTATTGACACTGTGAACACGGGCCAGGTCCGTGTTCACATCTGGGGATTTACCGAGTAGCGGTGCCTGGACTGATTATTCCAGATTGCCAGAATAGGGGGATTGGATGGGGAATACCAAATCCCAATCTTTGCCCCAGACTATGTTACCGTACTCTATTTCAAACTCTTGAAAGTGTTTGGGGTCTTGGTATTTGTCGTATTGGGGATGGGGATGGTTTTTTAGGAATGGCGAAAAATCGACAATTCGTGAGAAATTGTCATTGAAGGTGAGCTCTACCCTCAGCCCTCCCCGATATTGCGCTTTTACTATATACAATTTCATTGCCATAGAATCGTCGGTTTAAAGTCCCCAACTAAACAATGGATGTCAGATTAGTGTGCCGGTGCGCACGATATCATAATAAAGAGGATTGTCTTCGTCGGCTTCCAACATGACGGGTTCTATCAGGGTGCTTACCTGTCGGCGCAGCTTCCATAAAGCCGCTCTTTTCTGAAAATTTTCATCGGATAGGTCATCAACCACGATGGCAACATCAATGTCGCTATCTTGGTTATAAGTCCCTTTGGAGTAGGAGCCGAACAAATAGACGCACCTAATCTTCATTCTCTCCTCAACCAGCGCCTTATATCTCTTTACCAATTCTATAACTTGCTTTTTATCCATTCCATCAAATTTTCGGTGTTGCTAATCAGGGACAAGAAGCGCACATATCTGAGTTAGAAGTCATAGGGGACCATACTGTTTGCTTTGGCTTCAGCTTCTACTAAGGCCAATAGTTCTTCAAATTCTTTATCTGACAAATCAATCTTCTGCAGAGGACCCCTCTTGGGATATACCTCCATAAACACAACTTCCTCTATGTCTTTATAGGCCAAATAAATAAGACGAAACCCATTGGCTTTAGAGAGTTTATTTTTACTGTCTTTCATTCGCAGTTTTACTACCACTGCATCAGTCTTCAACAGCACCATATCTCTGTTTGAGAGGATTTCTTGCATTGTCTTACCAAGAAATGCCTCCTTAATCTCAGATTTTACACCAGCATAAACCCCTCGCTTCACCTTGAGGAGCGAAGATAAGCTTTCCCTAAACCAACTGCAGGACTTGAATAAGATCATACTCTATGGCTGCGCATTAGATTAGAGATGGAATCAAGTTTTTTGGTCCACGCCTGGTTTTGGGGGGAAGGCAGACGGAATCTTTGAATGTCACTGCGCAGCTCTTGCAGATAGGAGAGCATTCCCTCCAAGTCCTCTGCATCCTGATTCCCATTATAACGCTTTTTGTAAGCCAATAAGAAATCAGAAACAACGCTTATCGAAAGATCAAGAGGCTCTTGAAGCACAGCGTATTCAGCCTCGCCTATCTCATTTATCACATCATAGGTGTCATCGACAAGGCTTTCAATCCTGCGATTGAAAGTGCGCAAGCTGCCAATCCCCTTGGGAATAAAAAGCTTGAGCCTATTGTTGAATCCTGATTGACTGAGCTTGGCTATTCTGGCAGTCATTTCTATTACATCACACATACTTTCTCTTTTTAGTTACCGCAAAGTTAAGATTTTTATTCCAATTTTCAAAATGATAGGTGAATATGGGGTGCCTTCATGCAGGGATATAAGATTTTATTCGGCACCCCCCAAATCTAAACCATAAAGGCTGAAATGTTTCAGAAAAGCTTAATTTCCAGGAATTATTGCTATCTTTGCTGTAGAAATTCTATTAGATAGTATTTGCTCTCATATATAGAATGAATGTAACGGACCGCACAGTAACAGATAATGTTTTAGCTACAAAACCAGTTATGAATGCAGAAACGAAGGTCATACCATATATTGAGCCGCAAGGAGTAGCTCAAGAAGAAATTCTGAACTACCTCTTAGGAAAACCATCAGGCATTACTTTTATCCATGGTAAGGCTGGGTGCGGTAAGACAGTATAATCACGCAGAAGGGAAGGAAGTGTCTGCTTAAAATTTGTAATTATAACCGACAACCTATTAAACTTTTACCCCAATGGCCTGGAAAAAGAGTATAATCACGCTTGAAAGCGGTGAAAGAATCGAGGCGCAGACTCCCGAGATTATTTCAGCGAGCCGCAGCACCGACTTGCCAGCGTTTTACGCCGATTGGTTTTTCCATCGTCTTAAGGTAGGGTATTCATCTTGGACTAACCCCTTTAATGGCAAGCCCAGTTACATAGCCTATTCTAACACGCGGTTCATTGTCTTTTGGTCTAAAAACCCAAAACCATTACTCCAACATCTGCCCTACCTTAAGGAAAGGGGGATTGAGTGGTATCTGCAGTACACCCTCAACAATTATGTGGCGGAAGGCTTGGAGCCGGGAGTGGCGCCCTTGCAAGAACGCATCGACACATTCAAACGATTGGTTGACTACGGAGGCGTGGGCCGCGTGATTTGGCGTTTCGACCCCTTAGTTCTAACCGATAAGATTGACCAGAATCTTTTATTGGATAAAATCGGTGGCATAGCTGATCAGCTAAAGGGTTACACCGAGAAGCTCGTCTTCAGTTTCGCCGATATCCTGAGCTATCGCAAAGTAAAGTCCAATCTCGATGCTAACGGCATCAACTATCAAGAATGGACTGAGCCTCAAATGCTCGACTTCGCAAACAAACTGCGATTGCTTAATCAGCGATACGGCTTCAGATTAGCCACATGCGGTGAGAAAATTGACCTGGCCTCTTTTGACATTGAACACAATCATTGCATCGATGATGCGCTAATGATACGCTTTGCTTGGCATGACAAGCCCCTTATGGATTTTCTTGGGGTGGAGATTAAATCCATTGCTATGCAACCCAGCCTGTTCGGAGATGAGCCTTCGCTTCCCGCTGAGGCGATTCAGCTTGATGCTTGTCGTTACGCCATTAAAAGAAAGAACAACGCTGACAAAGGCCAGCGCCAATACTGCGGTTGCATGGTAAGCAAGGACATTGGCCAGTACAACACCTGTCCCCACCAGTGCGAATATTGCTATGCCAACACCAGCAAGCAGTCGGCTTTGGCTAATTTTCGCCGTCACCTCGCCAACTCCCTAAGTGAAACCATCCGTGTGAACACGGGACAGGTCCGTGTTCACATCTGATGAATTTCGGAGCATCGTCACCCAGCGAAGGGAAGGGAGCAGGGGGTTAATCGAAGGCTCGGAGGGTAAAGGCGGTGTTGAAATCATCGAGAGCCATCTTTTCGCTTACGGGTTTCCTCTATCCATAGCTCGATTTCAAAAACCGCTCTTTCCCCTTTGGGAATAAGTCATTGCGTCGGAGCGGTGGACGAGCTGCAACAGGGCCTCGGGATTGTCGATGAGGGTGCGCACGAATAGAGAATAGAGTCAAAAAAAACATTTGGATTTATAGGAAATAATGAGTAAATTTGTGATTCATAAATCGTAAATTTTGAATGTAATATGGTAAAGCACAACGGGATGCGGCCACAAGACATAGTGGTGCTGCGTCCTCAATAAGGAGTAATATCGGGGTGGCTTAAAAGTTAAAAATTGTGTAATAGAACTCTATTTGAGATAAAAGCGTTATCTTTGTGTACTCAATTGTGTACACGTAAAATCAGATTTAATATGATACAAGTGAATACCAGAGAATTCCGTGCCAACCAGTCACGGCTTTTTGACAAGGCTATGGAGGGAGAGAAGGTGATGATTCGCCGTCACAACCAATTGTTTGTAATTGTACCTGTAAGGGAGGAAGGGCTACAGCTTACTCCAGAGTTGGAGCGTCGCATTGCCGAGGCCAGCAACGCCCATGAATGCTTGTGAACACGGGACAGGTCAGCGCACACATCTGATGATTTGCGTGGCAGGGGAAATCTCATTAGAGAAACCTAAAAGATTTTTTATCATGGAAAGGTTAAATCGGGAAATTATTCTTAACTTTGTGTTGACAAATTATCAAAGATTATAACACATCTGGCAAGAGCCGTGCTACGCACTCATCCTTATATGGCGATAGGCATGCCTAACCCCACATTCCGTGCTACGCACTCCATGTGGGGTTAACAGACAAGAGCCGTGC
>JAJBUH010000111.1 GCA_020860445.1 Bacteroidales bacterium
GTGTAAATCTGTGGTTAAATACCATAACTTACATAGTAATACCTAGAATATTTATAGTGTAATATTTCCAAAAGCCAAAAACCATAAACTAAAAACCATAATGAAACTCCTAATCCCAACAATGATTCTTGCTTCATTGGCAGCCAGCGCCCGCAACAGTCTGAGCGTTCCCTACCCGGTGGCTCCATCTGACGCCACAGTCGATGAATATTTCGGCACCAAGGTGGCCGACCCTTATCGCCCATTGGAGAACGATACTGCCGCAGCTACCGAGCAATGGGTCGAGGCCGAGAATGCTCTGACTCGCGCATATCTGCTACAAATACCATTCCGCGACCAACTCATCCAGCGCCTGACCGAACTCAACAACTACAAGAAAAACGGTCTGCCATTCTACGAATACGATGGCAAATGGTACAAGTTTGAGAACGATGGTCTACAGAACCAATCCATTCTCTACCGTATGGACAAAATCGGAGACACGCCCCAAGTGTTTCTTGACCCCAATGCTCTCAGCGATGACGGCACTGTTGCCCTCACCGGCCTGAATATGTCGCGCTCAGGCAAATACACCGCATACACCATCTCGCGCAGCGGGAGCGACTGGACAGAAATCTACCTGATGGACACCGCTACGGGCAAACTTCTCCCCGACCACATCGAGTGGGCTAAATTCACCGACGCCTCTTGGAACGGCGATGATGGTTTCTACTACAGCGCTTACGACCGTCCCGAGGCTGGCAAAGAATTCTCAAACGCCAACGAATACCACAAAGTGTATTACCACAAAGTTGGCACTCCCCAGTCTGAGGATGTTGTGGCTTATGAGAACCCCAACGAACCCCTGTTCTTCCACGGCGCTTTTATGAGCGAAGACGGCACTGCCCTCTTTATCTTTGAGCAAGGCCAAGGCAATGGCTCGGCCCTCAAGGTCAAAGACCTGCGCAAACCCGGCAGCGACTGGCAGGTAATCGAATCGTCGCAGGACTACCAAGTCAATCCTATCGATGTTATCAACGGCACAATCTATCTCTCGACCACAATCGATGCTCCTAAGGGACGCATCATCGCAATACCCCTCGACAAGGCTGCCAACCGCAAGGCTTGGAAAGAACTTGTGCCTGAGCAGCAAGGCGTGCTCGCCGGCGCACAGCTCTCAGCTGACAAGATGATTCTCACCTACGAGATTGATGCCTCGCAACACGCTTATGTGCACAACCTCAAGGGCAAACGCATCCGAGAAATCGAACTTCCCACTTATGGCGAAATCGCAATCTCATCTGACAAGCACATCCCCGATGTGTTCTATAGCTTCTCATCGTTTACTTACCCCTCGACCCAATACCAATATGATATGGCCAAGGGGCAGTCAACCCTGTTTAAGCAGTCAGAGATCAACCATTTCACCTCTGAGGATTACATCACAGAGCAAGTATTCTATCCATCAGCCGATGGCACAAAGATTCCGATGTTCATAACTTATAAGAAAGGGCTTGAACGCAACGGCAAGAATCCCGTGTACCTCTACGGTTACGGCGGTTTCAACATCACCCTTACCCCTTACTTCTCAGCTAATCGTGCTCTCTGGCTCGAAAATGGCGGCATCTATGCCCAGGCCAACCTGCGCGGCGGCAATGAGTACGGCGAGGAATGGCACCAGCAAGGCATCAAGCAAAACAAGCTCAATGTGTTCAACGACTTTATCGCCGCGGCTGAATACATGATTCAGGAAGGCTGGACCACCAAGGAACTGATGACTATCGTTGGCGGCAGCAACGGCGGTCTGCTCGTCGGCGCTTGCGTGAATATGCGTCCTGACCTCTTCAAGGTGGCTATCCCGCAGGTAGGCGTGATGGATATGATGCGTTACCATCTGTTCACTATCGGTTGGAACTGGGCATCTGACTATGGCACATCAGCTGACTCGCCCGAAATGGCCAAGTATCTGCTCGACTATTCGCCTATCCACAACATCCGCAATGACGGCACTCCCTATCCGGCAATTATGGTAACCACAGCCGACCATGACGACCGCGTAGTGCCTGCCCACTCATTCAAATACGCTGCCACGCTCCAAGCCTCAGACACTGGCAATGCTCCCAAAATTATCCGCATCGATTCAAAAGCTGGCCACGGTGCCGGCAAGCCCATGGCAAAAGTAATTGAAGAATACGCCGACATCTATTCGTTCATCTACTTCAACCTGGGCCTTAATCCCTACTAACCACGAATATAATGTAGGGATAAAGGGAACCGCAGATTATCACAAATTTCCACAAATCTTGAATACAATAAAATACTTTATTTTTTGTTTCCAAAATATGAATCTGTGGGAATCAGTGATAATCTGCGGTTTCCTTTCCCATCTATACATTAATTCTCAATGAATAATATTAGGATATATAATTATTTAGTTCTATTAATTTTAGTGGTAGGCCTTCAATCCTGTTTTACGGGGGTGGAGGGCTCGCCGCGCATCACCTATTCTGATGTAAAGAAGGAGAAGATTGTGCTTACGCCCGAGCAAAAATTTCTCTCCGATATCGCGCCTCAGCCTCCTAAAGATTGGGCGCAAGGCAAGAAATTTTACGTCACCGACGATAAAATCTCAATAATCTTCACTTCATCCTCAACAGGTCAAATCAACAACTTGGCTGGCCAAGAACTGGCATTTCATAGCATGCAGCCCGTCAACTCGGTCACAGGCGAGGAGGTAACCGAAATCGAACTCATCTCCCCATCGGGAGGGCGCCTTTATTATCGCGACAATCTGCCTTTTGCCGATATTGAGCAACGCCAATCATTGGAGATACCTTTCACCATCGAGGAATCGCTGGTCGATGCCGTGCGCAAGGAGCTCAATGGCAACACCTACTATGCTGTGACTCCTCTATGGTACACTGCTGATGGCAGCCAGGCTGTAAATGGTCTCAGGCACGTGCCAGTTGAGATTACCGAGGTACTGCCCGGAAATTCAGTGTATCCCATTCGGGTAGTGTTTCGCCCGGTTGACTCTGAGAAATACTATTCGATGTATATGACAGTTGGCGACAACCGCACATCTACTCGCAACTTCTATACCCTCTTTGCCTTTGACAATCCGCGCAAGAAATATCCAGCTATCACTGACGACACTTGGCAGATGATTGTCCACTCGCGCATCAAGCAGGGCATGACGCGCGACGAGTGCCGCTTGGCTCTTGGTTCGCCCCAGACTATTGGACAACGACCTACCAGCGCCGGAATGGTTGAATACTGGTCTTACACTGATGGCATCTATCTCCTCTTCGAGGATGGCTATCTCAGCTATTTCCGCCGCTGACCCCTTTCCTTATACACTACCTGGAATATTGCCCTCTTGGTCTTTATGTGTATCACCAATGATGGTAATTTCTACTCTTGACTTTTGACTTATTACTTTTGACTTAATACTCCCTTGAAGGTTACTTTTCTTGGCACTGGCACTTCGACCGGTGTGCCTCAAATAGGATGTTCTTGCCCAACGTGCACTTCGCCAGACCCCTGCGACAAACGTCTCAGGGCTTCGGCTCTTGTTGAAGTCGATGGCACTCGACTGCTCATCGATTGCGGCCCCGACTTCAGGGCTCAGATGCTGGCTATCGGCGCTCCGCAGATCGACGCTTGTCTGCTCACCCACATACACTACGATCATGTGGGCGGACTCGATGACTTGCGTCCTTTCTGCGCTCGCAAAGCTATGCCGATATTCTGCCAGCCCAAGGTGGCAAAAGCGATACGCGAGCGTATGCCCTACTGCTTCGCACCCAATCCTTATCCCGGCATACCCAAAATCGATTTGATCGAGATTGAGCCTTTCCATACTTTCCAATTCAAGGGAATAGAGATTCAGCCCCTACTGGTAATGCACGCCCTGATGCCAATAGTGGGGTTCAAGATTAGCAATTTCGCCTACATTACCGATTGCAAAACCATGCCCAAGGAGACATTGGAGCAACTCAAGGGCCTTGACACTTTGGTCATTAACGCCCTGCGCCACGAAGAGCACCCCTCGCACCTGTGCTTATCCGAGGCACTGGAGATAATCGCCAAGGCCAGGCCTCGGCGAGCCTATCTCACTCACATGGCCCACAACATGGGTCCGCAAGCATCTGTCTCGCTGCCCGCGGGTGTGCAATTTGCGCATGATTTCCTGAGCATAACAATTTGAAGGCACCACAAAGGTGCAAAGGAAAAAAAAGGAGCAAAGATTTCCCAAATGACATCTTTGCTCCTTTTTTCTTCTGCCCATCCCCTTTGCTTCTTTGTCCCTTTGCTCTTTTGTGGGATCCAGTTTCCAACCTTTTTCTTTATTAAATGTTTTTTAGTAATAAGCAACAATATTATGAAAGCCTATCATCTACAAGACAATGACTATAGTTTTGCCAACAAGGTATTCTATTCAGCGCGCCAAGCCCTACGGCGCCACGCCTCGGGTGGCAATATCCTGATTGCTGCCACTGTGCTGGCCTTGATTGTAGCCAATATCCCTGGAATCAACAACATATATTTCGATTTCTGGGAGCAAGAGGTACGCCTACAGCTTGGCAACTTCAACTTTTTCAGTCACCACGGCCATCCGATGGATATGCTCGCATTCATCAACGATGCTTTGATGGCTATCTTCTTTTTCACAATCGGTCTGGAAATCAAACGCGAGGTATTAGTGGGCGAACTCTCCTCCTTTCGTCAGGCCCTCTTGCCTATACTTGGAGCTATAGGTGGCATGGCTATCCCAGTGCTGCTGTTTTTCATAATGAGTTACGGCACTGACTACACAGCTGGCGCAGCCATCCCTATGGCCACTGATATTGCTTTCTCGCTTGGCGTATTGGCAATGCTCGGCAAGAGAGTGCCCGTGTCGCTTAAGGTATTTCTCACGACCCTCGCCGTGGTGGATGATATCGGCGGCATCATTGTGATTGCGGCCTTCTATTCAGGAGCAATTGACTATGTAATGTTGCTCTGGGCTGCTGGCCTGTTAGGTTTGCTCTTGCTGGGCTCGGCCATGAAAATCAAGAGCAAGATTTTCTATCTCGGCATCGGCGGCATAGTATGGTTCTTATTCCTCAATTCAGGCATTCACCCCACCATCGCAGGCGTATTGGTAGCATTCTGCGTGCCAGCCACGCCAGTGTTCGCGCCCAAGAAATATGTCAAGATAATCCGTACGTCAATCGCGCATTTTCGTGGCGAGGATGATGAGTTGCTCTCGCGCAAGTCAATTCTCACCAAGGATCAGATGGACTGGCTCAAAGAGATAGAATCTGCCTCCGACAAGGTAATATCGCCTCTGCAAGAACTTGAGGATTCACTCCACCCAATTGTCAATTACTTCATCTTACCGTTCTTCGCCTTTGCCAATGCTGGCATATTGTTGCTCGGCACTGACCCAGCCTCGATTTTCGAGGGCATCAGCTTGGCTATAATCGTATCTCTGGTGGCAGGTAAATTCCTCGGCATACTTGGGTTCTCTTGGCTGGCTGTCAAGTTCAAGCTCGCCCCAATGCCTGCGCATAGCAACTGGAAGATGATGGCATCCGTAGCATTGCTCGGCGGCATCGGTTTCACCGTCTCGTTGTTTATCGCTACCCTGTCGTTTGGCGGCAATCTTGAGTTTGCATATCTGCTCAACCATGCAAAACTCGGCATCGTGGTCGGTTCGCTCATCGCTGGTGTTGGCGCCTTTGTAATATTACATTACACTCTGCCTCACGGCGAGGCCCCAGATGCTGTAATGCAAGAATAGATAAAAAAATCGAGCGCCGGAGTCCGGCGCTCGATTTTTTTATTCTTGTTTTTGGTCGTCGTGGGGAAATAGCTTGTCTTCTTCGTCGAGATGGAAATCTTTGGCGAGGATAGCGATGAAGCGCGCTATCTGAGCGATGGCGGTCTGGGTGTCAGGCGAGATTTCCTTGCCTTGCAATCTCAGCATCAGCATGCCGTAGAGGGCATTGAAGCAGGTTTCGATTTCGCCAGCCTTGGCATCGCCAGCTTTAGAACGTAACTCCACTATGTAGGGGAGCGTCTTGTAAAATTCAGCGGTGTACTGCGGGAATCGTGGATCTTTGAGCAGGGCGTCATGCAGGGCCACAAGCTGACCCACCATATTCTTGTTGATTTGGAGATGGCCGCTCTTCTCCACGCCCTCGCGGCGCATCATGTCGATCAGGGATTCATACCACTCAACCATCTGCTTGCGCTGCGCTGGGTCGAGGTTGCTCTTGTCGATGATGTTGGCTTCGATTTTTGAGATATCCAGGTCGTTGGCGCGGATCAAATCCTCAATCTGCCACATATAGAGAATGTACTCAGCCACATTCTCCTTTCTTTTCTGACTCGCGATAATCATAATATCGCGAGTCAGAAAAGAAAGGAGAATGTGGCTGAGTACATTC
>JAJBUH010000119.1 GCA_020860445.1 Bacteroidales bacterium
GATTCCATAACTAAATTTTATTTTTAAATTATGTTTTATTTGTTACCTCTAAATCCGTTATTCACTATTCACTATTCACTATTCACTATTCACTATTCACTGCTCAATGTGGCGGTATTTCTTTGGTCGCATGAATCGGGGCAGAATTTGCACCAGATAGTTGACCTTGCGCTTGTAGACAAAGCCCACGCCCGTCTCGGTGATTTCGCCCTCGAGGATGCTCTCGTAGCCCGTGTGTCGGAACAGCTTGATGAGCATCGTGCGTCTATCGTTGAGATAGTAGACAAACGATATGTCGCTGATCAGATTCTCGGCGATGGTCTCATCCGCAGTGGGCTCGGTGTTGTAGTTGCCGCCAACCACGATCTTGAATCGGTCGTTGAATAGCGACTTTGACATCTGGTAGCTGTAATTCATCGCCGATGATGTGGTGCCATCGGTGGTCTGGTTGTACTGGTCGATGCCAAACGACAGGTCGACAAACTTGACATTGCTTGCCAGCCAGTTGTTGGCTTGCGATTCGAGGAACGAATAGAGCGGGTTGGCGCTCAGTGCATTTGAGGTCGAGGCCCCGGGGCCAGTGTACATATTGTAGAGCAACAGGTTCATGGCCTGGTTGGCTCGCTGGTCGGGCGACATGGTTTGTAGTTCGTTGGCCACGGCCAGGTCGTCGTTGGTGGTGAGGTCAAATTGCACATCCATAGTGTCAAGGGTGCCAGTGATGGCCACGTGGATGTCGAAATTGACCATGCGCGAATTGTTGTCCTCGGTGACATTCGACTTCACCGCATCGGTCGCATTGATATGCAAGGTTGGGTTGAGTATGTCGCCATTGAATGCTATATAGCTGCCAGCATCGATGGTGAAATATTTCTCTTGGCTAATCAATGGTATGGTGTAGCGAGCATAGCCATCGCTGATGATGATACGTCCGGTGAGGCGTCCGTCAGAGGCCGGGGTCTGGGTGTAGGTGAGGTTTGCGGTGGGCTGTACCTGCACCTTGTCGCGCGAGGCTGAGGATAGCGAGGACAGGTCGACAGTAAAGGTTGTGCCGCTCTGTATCACCAGGTTAGCATCGATGGCCATCAGCATCGACGAATCGCTGATGGTGTCAGCCTTGGCCACTTGCAGCGAGTCGGAGAAGTTGACAAATTTCACCATATCGGTGTATGTCTGGGTGGTAGTGCCAGCCATTACATCGGATAGCACGTAGGTGACATTGGTGCCAGAGAGTATCGACAGGTCGGCGTTGACACTCATGAAATTCATATTGCCGCGCACCTTGGCATTGGCCGAGATGTAGGCCTTGCCAAATATTTCGGCTCCCTCGGCTGCTTGCTGGCTGTTGACCACCATCATATTGTTGGCCTTGAGGGCAAGGTCGAATTTCGGGGATATGAATGATGACAAGTCGACGGTGCCGTTGATGGTCAGGGGATTCTCGTTGGCGCCTGAGATGCTGAAATCGTTGAATGTCACCAGATTGTCCTTGACTGGTATTTCTACAGCCGAGAGGGCGTAAGAGGTAGCTGTGATTGCAACCTCGACCGAAGCCGATTCAAATTGCAAGTTGCCGTTGAGCAGGGGCTGATTCATGTCGCCCGATACGTCCATTGCGCCCGACAGGGTACCAGCCATCGAGGCTGTGCCCGGGGGCATGAATGGGTTGGCAATCGCCAATGGGAGCTTGATTACCTTGAGGTCGAGATTGAGCGGACTGGTGGCTGTGCTGTCGTTGAGGGCGCCATCGATGGTCATCGTCTGTATGCTGTCGATCATCAGGTCGCCCTTGGCGCGTATCATGCCGGCGGTATTGGTGGCCACATCGAGATGACTCTCAAAGGTGCCTACGCGCTGCTTGGCGTAAGTGAAATCAGCCAGGGTGACTGTGCCATCGCCATCGATGTCAGCGCCTCCGGCCCAGCGCACATGCATATCGGCCGACAGGTCGCCCGAGATTGGGGGTGCGAATGGGTTAATGGATATCCAGTCGGCCAGGTGTATGTCTTTGATTTGTAGGGTCACATCGTTTACGCCGATGCTGTCGGGGTTGGCAGTGTCATCAGCCAAGATGGTGAGCGATGATTTATCGCTCTGCATTGTCAGGTTGGCTCCGATTTTCTGCAGCGGGAAGTTGTAGGCCAGATAGTTGTCGAGGTTGACTGTCCATCGCTTGTAGCCAATCGTGGGTGTGATGGGGAATATGCGCGCTGTCACTACCGAATCGGAGAGCATGGCGAAGGTACCAAAGTCAAATCCGGTCTCGTCTTGTATATTGCGCTGCATGATGCGCAGTGCGGCTTTGTTGGCATCGAGCATGCAGTTGAGGTCGACGTGGGCAAAGTCGTCCCAAGTGCCGGGGTTGTTGTTCATGCGCGCTTTCATCTGCATTTTGTCGCCGAGCTGGTTGATGCGCAGTCCGAGGGTGTCGATGCGCACTGATGAAGTCACTAAGTTGATGGCGCGCCCCTTGACATCGATGGCTGTGTCGTTGTCGGCTCGCAGGTCGAGGCGGCTCAGCGACATCTGGTGGGGCGAGAGGATATCGTTGATCAGGTTGTTGGCTCCGGCTGAGACGTAGAGTGAGAAATGGGGCAGCACTTTCTGCAGGGTGTCGGGCTGAATTTGGCGCACCTCGATTTGGTGGGCTATGAGTTCGCCCACGTGGCCGAACCGAGCCGAGAGCGAGTCTAAGCAGTATGGAGCTGAGGCATTTGCCACCAAGTCGCGGTTGGTGATGGTAGCTTGGGTCAGCGAATCGTTGGCCTCGAATTTCAGGGCTATGTCAGATAGCGAGTAAGCGGTTGTCTCTGACTCGAAGTCGACGCTGCGCACATCCAGGTTGGCGTTGATTTCGTTGAAGGATGCCGAAACCGACCCTTCGCCCTCGACTGCGCACGACACTGATGCCGGGGTCTCTGACATCTTCATAGCGTACAGGTCTATCTCGCGGCCATCGATATCGGCAGTCCAGGTATAGTTGGGGCCCGACAGGTTGGCGTGGGCCGTGATGGTGGCATCCATATCTTGATTTTTGGCCGTCGCTTGGATATCGGCACGGCACGAATCGAGCTGCAACGCCAAGCTGATGCCTTGATAGTCATAGCCTTGGTAACAGACTGATATGATGTCGAATTTGCCGTCGATGGCGGTTGATGGCGCGAATGGGTCAAATCCTTGGCCCTTGATATCGAGGTGGGCTGTGGCCTTGCCTACGCCCATGTCTTTGACAAAGGCGTTGACCGGGAATTGGTTGGTGGTCAGGTCCAGAGCGTAGCCCTGCGAGTTGCCGTTGAAATGGCCATCGAGAGCCAGTTCGCCGCCGAGGGCGGTAGCTTTGAGGTCGGCCTTGATGTCGCCTCGGTTCATAGCTACTTTGCCGTCGAGGGTCATCGGGGGTATGTCGAATGGCGCACCGGCAGCCACGGCCTTGACTATGCTGTTGACATCGATGATGTTGCCCTTGAGGGCCAGATTGCCATCGATTTTGGTGTAGTCGGTGATGTTGGCTATCTTGCCCTGGGCATCGATGGTGGCGCAATGGTTGATGCGCAAGTTGGCCTTGTCGATCGAGAGGTCGGCGAGGCATCCGCTCACATTGAGATTGATATCCACTGGGGTGTCGTCGGCGATGGGGGCGAGGTAGGCTTTGAAGGCTGGGAACATCAGCCTTAGGTCTGGCACAGCGGCGTTGCCGTTGGCTTTGAGGGCAAATGGCAGATGTGGGTCGGTAGTCAGGTCGCCAACGCCGAGCATGCCGTCGGCGTACAGGTTAGTGCCCTGGGTGTGAGCCTCAAAATCTTTGAAATACATGGCAATCGAGTCCATAGCGAATGTGCCCGAGGCTCTGAGTGTCACGCCGCAGCGCTCGGTGGCTGACAGCTCGATAGGTAGGCGCAGGGTAGTCTCTTGGTTGTAGAAATTACGCACCAGCAGGTCCATGTCGAATCCCTCGATGTAGGCGAAATCGAGGCCCGGCTCTGGCATGATGCCTCGGGTGGTGTATAGGCCCTTGGAGTTGGTGAAATGTATCGAATCGACGGTTACGGTCCAGGGTTCTGTCTTAGCGGTATCGACTGGCACCACGGGGGTGGCGAGGATTTCGGCCGAATCGGGGGCAATATAGGCGGCAGCGAGGCGCTTGCCGGTGAAGCTCTTGATGGCTACGGTCTGTTTGATCAGGTCGATTTCGCCCTTGTCGAGAGTACCTTGGCCCACGGTTACGCCGAGCGAGTCGATGGTTGGCATGAGGTTCATGCGGTATGTGAAATCCTTGAGGTCAAGTGTGCCCACATGTATGTTGAGGGGCGTGGTCTCGGTGGCAGGGGGCTTGACGGTCGAGGTGTCGGGGCGGATGATCATGTCGACCAGGGCTCCGGCGATGCGGCCGCGCTCGAGGTTGATATCGAGCGGTGATATCTTGACGGTGGCTGGTGCGATGCTGAGGGTGTCGGCCGTGATGACCATTTGCAGCAGCGAGTCAGCGTTGCCGAGTTGGAATCGGGCGCGTGTCAGATCCAGGTTGTTGACGCCCACGTGGCCCTTGAGTAGGGGCCATAGTTCGACATCGGCGCGAATCGCATGGGCAGCGATCAGGGTGTCGCCTTTGTCGATGAGGCGCACATTGTCGAGAGCGAGGTTGAGGGGGTAGGTGAGGCGCAGGCGGTCGAGCTGTACCTCTACGCCGGGGATCGTGTTGAGCTTGTCGACCAGATGCTCGCGCATCAGATTTTGTCCCCACGGCGAGTAAAGCGCCAGGATTATTCCTGTCGGCAGGAGCAGAATCCCGAGTATCACCCATAGGATTATGCGCACGGTGAGTGAGGCGGCAGCCCAGAATTTCACGTCCTTAAATAGTTGAAATCATTAATCTAAAAAGAAAAACGCATTCTATGGTGATTTGTTTTACTCCGATAATTGTTTTTTAGACCGCCTCAATGATTCCACCACTGTTCATAGGTATTCTCTATATTAACCCTCTCCGCGGCCCGTAGGGTCGCCTCTGTGTAGGAAGAGGCCGGGATCCCCCTCTCCGCGGCCCGTAGGGTCGCCTCTGTGTAGGATTTGTGTAGAATTTATAATGGTAGCCCTGCCGGGAATCGAACCCGAATCTAAGGTTTAGGAAACCTCTATTCTATCCGTTGAACTACAAGGCCTGATGTATTTACAGTGCAAAGTTAGGGATTTTTTTCGGAATATACAACCTTGCCCCCAATAAAACAAAACATTTCCCCAAATCTCACAAAAATATCGAGATTTGGGGAAATTGTCATCCTTCTTCCTTGTAATCCCATTCGCTGATGGTATGAGATTTTGATGAGAAGACTATACCTATTTTAAAGACTTTCCGGCCCGAAGCTTTCCATGGTATAAGGGTAACCCTAGTTGCTTAACCAAGGCGCTGCGCACCTCGCCATTGGGTATGGCGAGGCGGTAGAGGTTAGTGCCGCGAGTATCAACGATAGTTAGATATCCTGTCTGGAACAAGAGAGGTATGTTATCATCTTTGCGGAATATATCCTCCATGCGGGTTTGGTCTACCCACAGGTCCCGTAGCTCCAACAAGTCAAAATCGGTATTGGAGAGATACTTGACAAATACCTTGCTGATGCCTAACTTAATCCAATAATCCCCCAATTCTCTATGGGTAAAAGCATTCAAGAGGCTGAAGGGATTGTACACCTTCTCGCGACTTTTGGTGAACCGATAACTGTCATACTTTAGTCTTAGAGCTTCTATAGTCTCTTCGCGACTCCATTTGTTACGTTCACCTATCTCTTCAATGCCTTGAGGAAAATATTTCTCCAACTCATCCTGGGTAATGCCGCAGATAGCTGCGAAGTACTCGTTCATCGAGATGTCGGTGAAATTGTTGGGACCCGAAAATAAGGTATAATTAGGGAATCTACCCACACCAGTAATCATACAAAAATGCACGTAATCACTCATAGACTTGGGTTGGGAGTAGAAAGCGCGAAGCACCACACTCATCGCATCCAGAGCTGCTTGGTCGTCCATGGTTTCCAATATACCCTTATCATACTCATCGATGAGGATTACTACATCACGATCAGTCTTATTGCTTACTGCCTTAATCAGACGTCTAAAACGATTGCCCACATCGGTAATATGGGATTCTACCTCCAGCCCAAACTCTCTCATAATCCTCCATGCAAGTTAGGAGATAATCTGTCATTTGCTCGGCCGACTGGCCTAACGTGCCAGTCATATCGAAACGCAATACTGGATAAGATATCCACTCCTTCTCGACTGTGGAGATATACAAACCCTCAAAAAGTTCCTTTTGACCTCGAAAATAGGTTTCAAGTGTAGCCTAAATTATTCATACCCCGGTACTAAAATTGCATAAAAAAAGAGAACGCCCTCT
>JAJBUH010000139.1 GCA_020860445.1 Bacteroidales bacterium
CCCTTTGCCCCATGCGGGTATGGGCCTAAGAGACCTAATTATTCAGTGAACACTAGTTAAAAAATGTTGGATTTCAAGCAGTCTCAATTATTATTGCTATATTTGCAATACTGAATCTATACCATGGGGCAGACCCTTAGAAAACAACATTTTTAACCAATTATATTTGCTATTCTATGAGAAGAAACTTTATGTTGCCGGCCTTGCTGGCCGTAGGACTTGGACTTGCCTCCCCAGCCTACGCTGCTGACAAACCTACCATTTTCACGCCCGATGGTGGTGTGAAAGTGACGGCTATTTCTGACAATGGCCTATACGGCATCAGCGAGACTGCTGGCGACGAGGATGAGGACAATCCTAAAGCCCAAGGCGGTTCCTTGATCAACCTTGAGACCAACACCTCGGTCACCATCGCTGCTCCCAACGGCTGGGCCAGCGTGAGCGACGTTGCCGACAACGGCATCGTGGTTGGCGCCAACGACGGATTCCCCGGTTACTGGGACCCCACCACCCAGGAATGGACAACATTCAGCGTAGCCACCGGCTGGGACGGTGGCCAGTTCATGGCTGTTACCCCCGATGCAAAATACGCCGTGGGTCTTTACTCTGATGATTCGAGCGTCTACCACGTGCATCCCATGATGTATGACCTCACCACTGGCGAGGCGATGGAAATCAAGAGCCTGCCCGAGGTTGACCTCGACGGCGTGGACTCAGGCCAAAACCTCTTCTACGGCATCTCAGCCGACGGCCGCTATTGCTTGGGCCAGATGTCGCAGAGCTTCTGGATGCCTGTATCTCCCCTTACCTACATTTACGACACCCTCAATGGCACTTGGTGGCCAATCGGTTACGACTATGATGCCGCTACCAAGACCTACACTGCTCGCGACGAGAGCCTCTACTTCATCGTATCGCAATACATGAGCACAAGCGGCAATTATGTTGCCGGTACCGCTTACTTCGTCAAGGACGGCGGCTCGATCAATGGCGGTTCTGAGGGCTATGCCTCATATCTCTACGAGGTTGACACCGACAACTTCCAACTCTTCGTTGGCGACAACGACCAGGATTTCTCGGGCGACAAGGCCACCAACGACGGCACACTGCTGGCTTGCGCTCCCTCGGGCAACCCCTACCCCACCGCTTATGTGCGCACTGGCAACTTCTTTGTCTCACTCGACCAAATCCTTGAGCAGGTCTACGGCGTGTCGCTCGAAAATTACATCAACGACTACGTGACCGGCACCTTCCAGGCCATCTCGGCCGACGGCCTCATCGCTTCGATGGTGACTTATGACAACTGCTACATTATCAAGATGCCCGAGTCGTTTGCCGACGCTGCAGCCAAGGTCAACCTGCTCACCAACTACACCGTCAGCATCCCCGACGGCACCGCTATGAGCAAGATTAGCGAAATCAAGCTGACCTTTGACCGCGACATCGCCGCGTACGGCGACTCACGCTGCGCCGAGCTCCTCAAGAGCGATGGCTCGCTGGTGCGCAACTCTTCAGGCTTCCAGGTGGCTACCTCCAACTCTAAGCAGTTGGTCGTGACATTCCGCAGCACCGATCTCACCCCCGGTGAGACATACACCGTGCGCATCCCCGCCGAGATGATTTGGCTACAGGACGACCCATCGCTCAAGAGCGAGGAGATTCTGCTCACCTACATTGGCCGCGCTGATGGCGCTGTGCAAGTAGTAAGCGTAAGCCCCGTGAGCGGAGCCGCTGTGTCCCAACTCAACTCCTCTACCTCATATATCACCGTGACCTACGACTGCGCAGTAGCAGTCAGCGACGATGGCTCCGCTACCCTCTATGACGAGGCTGGCAACGCTGTGGCTGCCCTCTCGGCATCGTACACCGACAATGAGGTTTACTTCTATCCCCTCTCGACCTACTACCTCTATTATGGGAGCACCTATAAGGTAGTCATCGCCGAGGGCACTGTCACAGACCTCTCAGGTCAAGGCGCATCAGAGGAACTGACCCTCGAATACGTAGGCACATACGTGCGCGAACTCTCATCTGACGACCAATACGTATATTACAACACTTGCAGCGACTATGACAACTTCCTGCAGTGGAAGAATGAAATCCATACCCCTGGCACCGTAGCCACAAACTGGGGCTTTGATGTCGACAACATGTGGATTCTGGTGCGCGAGGATTCAGACAGCGACGACTGGGCTTATGCCGCTCACTCGATGTACGCTACCCCCAACCAGAGCGACGACTGGCTCGTGACTCCGCAACTCTACATCCCCGATGCCAACACCTACCTGTCATTTGACGCTCAGAGCTATCTCATGAGCAAGCAGGATGTGCTCAGAGTGTACATCTACACCACCGACGCTGTCTACAATTACCTGAGTGAGGAAATCACCAACCGCATGCGCGAAGATGGCGACCTCGTGGTTGAAGAAGTGCTCACCCCCGGCGAATCAGAAGAAGGCCTCGCTGGCGACTGGACCCACTTCACTGTTGACCTGGCAAAATACGCTGGCAAGAACATCTATATCGCTTTTGTCAACTACAACTATGACCAGAGCGCCATCTTCCTCGACAACGTGATGGTGGTGCGCGACCTCAACTTCCTACTCACCAACCAAGCACCCAGCGTGGTTGTCGGCCTCGACAGCCAGGAAATCAAGGGTCTGCTCTCAGTGGTTGGCGAATTGGCCGACTACCATGGCATAACCTTCCGTCTGGTCGACGCTGACGGCAACGTGGTCAGCACCATCGAAGACGCAAGCGCTGAACTCAAATATGGAGACATCTACAATTTCGCCTTCCCGACCGCTCTGCCTCTCGAGGTAGGCACTGAGACCACCTATACCATCGAGGTAATCTCGGGCGAGACCGACAATGTTTACACCTATCAGATCAAGGACCTTCTGTTCCAGCCCACCAAACGCGTTGTGCTTGAGGAATACGCCGGCATGGACTGCGGCAACTGCCCACAAGGCATCGTGGCCATCGAATATCTCGAGAAGCTCTATCCCGAGAATCTTATTCCTATCGCTATCCGCTCCTACCAAGGCACTGACCCGCTTGGAGCCGGCGTGGCTGACTACTCAGCTGCTCTCGGTCTCGACAACATGGGCGCACCCTCAGCTCGCCTCAACCGTGGCACCGCTTGCTACCCGATGTATCAGGGCACTGACGGCTACACATTCGTTGGCGCTGGCTTGTACAGCAGCGACGGCACCGAGCAATATCTGTGGGCCGACGCTATGGCCGAGGAGATGGAGATTACTCCCGAGGCCGAAATCAACCTCTCGGTTGAATACGACACCGCAACTGGCGACATCACAGTGCCTTGCGAGGTCAACTTCGCTCTCAACACCTCAAACCGCAGCATCTCGGTATTCGGTGTGGTGATTGAGAATCAGCTCTCAGCTCGTCAGACCAACTACTTCTACCAGACCGATGATCCACTGTTCGGCGAATGGGGTCTCGGCGGCATGTACGGCTCTTACACAGTGCGCAACTGGGTGACCGACGACGTAGCTCGCTTCCCGCTGTGCGGCGATTCATACACTGGCACTCTGCTGCCTTACAGCCACTTCACAACCGATGAGACCTACGGTATCACACTCTCCGGCACCGTGCCAGAGGGTCGCCTCACCAACTCGGACAATTGCGAGGTAGTGGTGATGATCATCGACAACGGCACTGGCAAGGTGATCAACGCCAACGTGACCGCATTGGGCACCAGCGGCATCGGCAGCATCGAGGCTGACGAGAATGCTGAAGCAGTTTACTACAACCTGCAGGGCATGCGCGTACAGCACCCCGAGAGCGGCAAGATCTACATCCGCATCCAGGGCAAAAAAGCCACCAAGATTATCTACTAGTAATAACTAAAACGTAAGCACGTAAGCTTAACGTAAGCACGCCTCAATATTCTTTAAGTAAAGGATTTCAATTTAATCAATAAATTTCCTCTAATTAAAAATAAAATTCCCATAGGTGTGCTTACGTAAAGCTTACGTGCTTACGTTCTTAAAATCAGTTAGCATGAAAAAACTTTTTACTTCTCTGTTGGCCACAGCCGCAGTGGGCTTTGCAGCCCAGGCTGACACTTTTACCTTCACCGACGGTACCATCGTGCTCGGCGAGGTTTATGAGATTACGGCCTATTCAGCTGTCGAGGGCACATTTGTGGCCCCGTCGACCGGCACCTTGATCCAAGACGGCATGGCCGAACTGCGCATCAATGGTCTGGAGCCCGTCACCAATTCGGCTCTGCCATCCTATGGCCAATACGGTCAGATGTGGGAGTGGAGCGTGGTAGCTGGCGAAACCTACACCGTATCCAACAGCTTTGTGCTCAATGGCGGCAAGGTGATGTACATCATGGCCTCAGACTATCTGCCCGAGGTTATCGACATCGACCCGGCCGAGGGTAGCACCATCACCCCCGTGGTGAATCAGACTGGCGAAATCAGCGTCCAATTCAACTCATCGGTTACTGCCAAAAAGGCTTACCTGATTGCTGGCGAAGAGCAGATTGAGCTCACCATTATCCAAGATGTGTCAAACCGCATCGCTATGAATGTGCAAACCGCTCTTGAGACCCTGTATGACAATGGTACTATCAACAAGAAAGGCGGCGATGCCGTGCAAATCAAAATCACCGGAATCCAGAACGGAGCCAAAATTCCCTACGGCGCTGATGGCACCCTGGTGATCAACTACATTGCTGGCCCCAACGCAGCGCGTCTGCTCTCGACCAGTGTAGTGGATGGCGGCACCCTCAAGTCGTATTATCCCGAGGGCGATGCCGATGGTATCTGGACATTTGTATTCGACATCGACCTGGCCAACGACGGTCAGACCTACATCACTCTCCAAGCTGGCAATATCGAGGAGAACGGATACTATGAGCAAATCCCCGTTGAGATTGATGGCGCTACTGTCACTTGCGACATCACTGGCCAGCTGCGCCATATCACCGTAATCAGCAGCGGCGAATACGTGGCTATGAAGCTTGTCAACGTGCGCGACTCAGAGGGCAATATGTCAGCCGGCTCGGGCCAAGGCAATGTTGGCTCGTACAGCTACTCGCTGGTTTACGACTATATTGAGCCCATGGATATCGTATCTGAGTTCTACCCCGTATCGGGCGGTTCGCTCGTGGGCGTTGACGAGCTGGAGATTTGGTTCACCAACTCTGACATGATCACCTACGATGGCGTAGTATTCTCATATCCCGCCAATGGCGAGACCAAAGAAATCGCAGCGCTTAAGGACGAATGCCAAATCGAGCTCTCCGGCACTGAGACCACACTCCTCGTGGCTGTGCCCGACGAGGTTAAGGGTCAACCCACCACTGTTACCCTCTACAATATGGTATCTTACGACGGCTACGACCACTCGCGTCAGGTGATGGGTTACTTTGACCAGTTCGTGGCTTGGCTGATTGAGCCGTTTGCCGATGGCACCGCTATGGAATCGACCAGCACCAGCGACTTTGTGATCCGCACCAACGAGACTCCCGGCTACATGCGTTATGATTTCTATGCCGAGGTAACACTCGAGCATGCCGACGGTTGGGTTGGCGGAGCCGAGTTCACTCAACAGAGCAATGGCTACTGGCGCGCCGCAAATGGCGACTATGTTTGCTATGCCGATTTCACCCCATACATGGTGGTTAGCGCTTACGCTTCGGCCGAGGCTTATGAGAATGGCGAGGCTGCTACTGGCTCGTTCACCTTCATCTTCGAGGGCACGACTGCCGCATTTGAGAATAGCCCAGTTGAGTTTGAGAGCATTTCGCCCGAGGCTGGCGCCATCACAGTGACTGATGACTTCTGCTTCACAGTCAAGTACAACGGCATGGTCAGCATCGACACCGAGGCATCAGGCCTGTCTGAGGGTCTTGACAGCGAACTCGTGGCATTTGATAGCATTGTGGCTGTAGCCGATGATGACGATCCCGAGGGATATGCCAACACTTGGCTTATCTATCCCGGTGCCGACTACCTGGCCAACCACGCCGCATTTACTGTTTGCATCAAGGCTTACGACTACGATGGTCTGCTCGTCAAGGGCAATGTCACCGAGGGTCGCCAAGACTACTTGGCATTCAGCTACACCATTGCTGGCTCAGACAGCATCACGGGCATCGCCGCTGATGGCAATGGCACCTACGAGGTCTACAACCTGCAGGGCATCCGCGTCCTCTCCACCACCGATGCCTCAGCCCTCTCCACCCTCCGTCCCGGCATCTACCTCATCAACGGTCAGAAACGACTCGTGAAATGAGAAATGAAAAATGAAAAATGAATAATGAAAAATGGCCATCCGGTCTCAATACCGGATGGCCATTTTTCATTTTTCACTATTCATTTTTCATTCTTCAT
>JAJBUH010000259.1:0-4915 GCA_020860445.1 Bacteroidales bacterium
TGTGTAAATCTGTGGTTCCGATTCATAACTTAAATTTAAATTGAGTCCTTACTTACTTCTGAAATAAAATTCTGTCTTTGGTTCCATCTGCACTGAAAAAATCCGTAATCCTTTTCGGAAATGTGGTAAAAATTGGCTATTTCCGAAAAGGATTACGGTTTTTTTGAGGGATTGCTATTTTAAACCCAGGATGGGTTGGTGGGAGATTTGGTCGAGGCGGGAGGCGAAGCGGCTCTGTTCGGAGCGGGGGATGGCGCATCGGTCTTTTTTGGGGTTTTGCGTTTTGGGGCGCGGGTGTTGATTAGGGCGGCATCGGTGAGATGCTGGCCCAGCAGGTCGGTTTCGATCAGGCGGTCGAGCTCTTTTTCGAGCCTCATGCCGAATAGCACCCTGGCATAAGCGCCCATCGATACCGTGGGGTCGCCGTTCTCGATCTTGCCCAGGGTCACGGGCGAGCAACTGGCTCGCTGAGCCAGAATCTCCATGGGCAGCTTGCGGCGCAAGCGGGCCAGCCGGATCCTCTGCCCCAGATTCTTGAGCTTCTCCTCGAGGGGGAGGGGCATCTTTTTTGATAGCGAGTGTTTTGACATAATCGTAAATACTGTGTGCAAAGATACAAATAATCTACAATATATGGAGGGTTATAGTAAGAATTTTTTACCTAAATTAATAAATTTCCCCTCTCTAATAGTCTAAACACGGAGTACACTGAGGAACACTAAGACCACGGAGATTTTTCTATTTCCATAGAGGATACGTTATTAGAGATCGGTCACAGAGACCGCTGAAGCGGTGCCAGAGGTCTCGGAGTGTTGGCGTTATCCTCCGCGTTTAGACCATTAAGGGAGGATGAGAAATATTTTGTAGTGTGGGAAAATAGTAGTAATTTTGTGGCGCAAAATTGATGACAGTGAAATGAACCGGAATTCAGTACTTTTTGTCTCTCTCTCAGTGGCGTTGGTTGTGCTCTTCACCATCGATATGATGGTGGGGAGCGTGGATTATAGCCCAGCCGAGGTGTGGCAAGCGCTGTGGGGCGAGGGCGAAAGGTCGACCGTGAAGATTGTGCGCAACATACGCCTCATCAAGGCCGTGGTGGCGATGCTCGCTGGCGCGGCCTTGTCGGTGAGCGGTCTGCAGATGCAGACCCTGTTTCGCAACCCCCTGGCTGGCCCCTATGTGCTGGGCATCACCTCGGGCGCAAGCCTCGGCGTGGCCCTGGCCGTGCTGGGCGGACCGCTGCTCGGCATAGCCGGCGCGCAATGGTTCCAGACCTTGGGAATCGCTGGCGCGGCATGGATCGGTTCGGCTCTGATCTTGGCTATAATCGCCGCCATCAGCCTCAGGATCAAGGATATCATGGTGATACTGATTCTGGGCATGATGTTCTCGTCGGGCGTGGGCGCTATCGTGCAGGTGCTGCAATATCTGAGCCATGAGGACGCCCTCAAGTCGTTTGTAATTTGGACTATGGGCAGCTTAGGCGAGGTTACGCTCACGCAGCTATGGATGCTGCTGCCGGCTGTGGTGATAGGCTTGATATTGGGCGTGGTGGCCATCAAGCCCCTCAACCTGTTGCTGCTCGGCGAGAGATATGCGGTGAGCATGGGCCTGAACATTACTCGCTCGAGGGCGATAATTTTCTTGTCGACCACGCTGTTGGCGGGCACGGTCACAGCTTTCTGCGGGCCTATCGGATTTATCGGCTTGGCGCTGCCGCATGTGGCGAGGGCGCTGATGCGCAATGCCGACCACCGGGTATTGGTGCCGGCGACCACGCTGGTGGGCGGAGCTGTGATGCTGCTCTGCGACATAGTGTCAAAGCTGTGGGTGCTCCCCATCAACACCATCACCGCCCTCATCGGCATCCCCATCGTCATCTGGGTGGTGATCCGTAATAGATAAGGACATAAATTTGAGATACGGCCTTGCGGCCTATACACCATAAAACCATAAGGACATAAAACCTCAAGGATATAATAGGCGTAAGGACATAAACGTATTATGGGGGCTACCCCGTAGGGGTTGTTTCATTTAGCTCCAGAAAGATGCCCCCAACCCCTTTCTTCTCAGCGCCTTCGGCGCTGAGAAGAAAGGGGTGAAAAAGCCACATAAAGCTAGATGAAACAACCCCTACGGGGTAGCAGGGCTGGCGTTATCCTTGAGGTGGTAGCATGGACTTATTACTCATTACTTATTACTTATTACTTATTACTTGATTTAGGTGCTGAAGATTGAAGATTTGACTGTGGGATATGGCAAGAGATATCTGATTGAGGATGCCAATGCCACAATGGAGGATGGGCGACTGATCGCCCTGATAGGACGCAACGGAGCTGGCAAGTCGACGTTGCTGCGCGCTTTGGCCGGTCAGGACCGGCCAATCACTGGCCGTGTGCTCATCAATGGCGAGGATATCGAGACGTTGCCTCCTCATCGGTTGGCGCAGCTGGTGGCTTTTGTCACCACCGAGAGGGTGAGGATTCCCAATATGACATGCGAGGACGTGGTGGGCCTGGGCCGCGCGCCATATACCGACTGGATAGGGCGCCTCAGCGCTGAGAACAAGGAGATAGTGATGCAATCCTTGCGGCAGGTGGGCATGGAGGACTACGCCCATCGCACGATGGATAAGATGAGCGATGGCGAATGCCAGCGCATAATGATAGCTCGCGCCCTTGCGCAGAGCACGCCCGTGGTGATGCTCGACGAGCCTACGTCGTTTCTCGACATGCCCAATCGATATGAGATGACCTTGCTGCTGCGCGAACTGGCGCACCACGATGGGCGCACAATCATCTTCTCGACCCACGAGCTCGACATCGCCCTGAATCTATGCGACGACATCGCTCTGGTCGACACCCCGCGCCTCGTCTACGGCCCAGTGGCCGAGGTGGTAGCCACCGGCGCCATCGAGCGCCTGTTCCGCTCATCGCGCGTCTCATTTGATCCCCGCACCGGCACCGTCAAATTTAAATCATAGGCAGCTTAGGCATCCTAGGAATCCTAGGAATCCTATCCATCTTAGGCAGCTTAGGAATCCTAAAGTTGAACCAGGGCGGTGGATTTTGTGTTGTAATTGGGAGACGGCCATAATAGAGGCCGGAGGATTCTTATATGTGGCGCACACTCGTATTGGGCATAATTCTCGCATTGGGCTGCCTCTCGACCGAAGCGCAGCCCCCGATTCGGCTTTTTGTCACCAAGCATCTGCCAGCCGACTCGGTAGACCTGCAGTACTACGGCAAGAAGCATTTCTTGCGCGGCGCCACCACGCTGCTCACCCTCAACACCGGGGTGTGGAGCTTTGACCGATTCATAAAGCATGGCGACTATTCATACATCAGCTTTCACACCATCAAGGAGAATTTCAAGCACGGCTTCTACTGGGACAACGACGAGCTGCCCACCAACATGTTTATGCACCCGTATCACGGAAACCTTTATTTCAATATAGGCCGCGCCAATGGCTTCAATTTCTGGCAGTCGTCGCTATTCGCCTTCAGCGGCAGCTTCATGTGGGAATTTTTCATGGAGTGTGAGTATCCCTCTACCAACGACATCATCGCCACCCCGGTCGGTGGCATGGCCCTGGGCGAGGTGATGTTTCGCGCCTCCGACCTGGTGCTCAATGATGAGAGCCGGGGTTGGCAGCGCTTTGGGCGCGAGGCTGCGGCATTTCTGATTTCGCCGATGCGCGGGGTGACGCGCATCCTCAATGGCGATGCCTGGAGGCATCGCTCCACCACGGGGCGCCAATTCGGCATCCCCAATATCGTGCTTGAGTATTCGGCAGGCGTGAGGATTCTGGAGTTTAAGAAGCCATTTCTCGACACCGGCGTGGGGTATACCTCAGAGCTGAACATCGAGTATGGCGACCGCTTTGAGGTGGTCAATGCCAAGCCGTATGATTATTTCACCTTCCGGCTCGATTTGAATATCCACAGCAGTCAGCCGGTGCTGGGACAGCTCAACATCATGGGGCGCCTGATAGGGTGCGACTTGGTCGACAAGGGCGAGCAGAAGCTCAACGTGGGCCTTTACCAGCATTTTGATTACTATGACTCTGACACCATCTCGTCGGTGGCTGAGGCTGTGCCATACCAGTTGGCCGTGCCGGCCTGCTTTGGCGGCGGCATCATGTACCGGGGGCAGGAGAAGTATCATTGGGCTTTCGACGCTTTTGCTCATGCCAATGCGGTGATCTTGGGCGGTGTGTTGAGCGACCACTACCATGTGGATATGCGCGACTACAACATGGGCAGCGGCTTCTCGATCAAGTCGGGCATCAACTTGGTGTTTAATCGCGACCGTTTTTCGTTCTCGGCGATTTATGATTATTACCGACTGTTCACCTGGAAGGGGCAGGCGAGTGGCGAAAAGATGAGCCAGGAGAATTACCACGCGCTCAACGCCCAGGGCAATCCCTCGGCCACCTCGTTCATGATAGGCGAGACGCGAGCGGCTGTGCGCCTATTTGAGCGCCTCTACTTGGTGGGCTCCTTCTCAATCTATCATCGCTCCACCCACTACAACGCCCTCTATCCCCCCGTCTCAACCACCACCACCGCCACCCGCCTCATGCTCAGCTACAAATTCTGAAGATATGGGGAGATAAGTGGATGGTACAGGGGGGACAAGGGGGTCAAGGAAGAAGTTCCCAAGAGCCGTCCTTTCTACCTCCTTGACGCTTAATCAATCCTATTCCTTGGAGAATTGATATTTCTCGTCTAAGGGTGCGGATAGAGATGCCGAGCTTTTGAGCTAAATCAAAAGAGGTATAAGTAGGGCCTTCCTTCATTAGGTTCAAAAGCTGTAACTGTCGATCAGTAAGAAAGTCTTTTGTGCCATCGTTGGGCTCTTTTGTGACATCCTGGCCGTCTTTTGTGCCATCCTGGCCGTCTTTTGTGCCATC
>JAJBUH010000259.1:5015-6363 GCA_020860445.1 Bacteroidales bacterium
CATCCTGGCCGTCTTTTGTGCCATCCTGGCCGTCTTTTGTGCCATCTTTTGTGCCATTCTCGGGCCTATTGGTTTCCTCTAAGGTTAAGGAAGAGAAGTTAATCTTAAGAATTAGTTTAGTCTCTTCCAACTCTGGGAAATCCTTTATAATGGGTTCCTCCCAATTCTTGTTTTTCCAGGCGTGGAGAATCAAAGGGAATCCGGATCCTATATTTTCACCCAGTCCAATCATTCTGAGGGCATTACGGATCACTTTATTACGTGCCTTAGATTTTCCACCATGATAAATTTGACTAAGTGGCAGAGATAATAATCCAGGGTTAGTTATCTCAATCCTATCGGGATATTTTACCGCTTTTATTGTCCCATCCAGTTTTACGTCGCAATGAATAATGGCATTGGCTAAGGCTTCTCTTACGGCTTTATGGAGCGGAGTATCGTCTACTCTCTCCATTCCCTCCATAGCGAAAGCTCGTGGAAACTCGCGAGTTAGACGTGGAAGAACAATCATCAAGAAATTATAAATATTATTCTCCCAAGTACCATCATAGGTTATTCGGTCGCTCCAACGTTGATTGCCTATTATTCCTGTTAGATCAAGATAGTCCATAATCAAGTTGGGAAATTTGGTGCGTATAGGCAACCCTTTCCCAAAGAGTAGTAAACCACCTATTGTCAATCCTTCAGACTTATCTTTTCGATTAAATCCATAAGCCCCCAATTGAATCAAGAAGTCTTTGTCATCTAAGGTAGACCATACATGATCAGGATTTTTAGATGAAAAATGGTTTCTGTATTTTTTGAGAGTCTCTCCATCGATATCCTCCATATTATAATAGGGTAAAATTTCCCCATCTATGTTTTCATGATGTGCATCACGCATCATCATTTCTAATATGGGGCGCGACATGTGATAATCTCCTTCATGATTGCGCATATAGGCACCTGTAAGGGGATTGCCATTAATAAAAACAGGACGGAAAGCGCTATCGGCTCTGGGTACTTCAATTTTTAAAATGGTCTTATCCTCTATGGGTATAGAAGTGATATTTTCATCCAGGAGTATGTTGGCGCTTACCTTCTGGGGATTATTTAGCATATTCCAAAAATCATGTTGTAATTTATCGGCATCTTCAACCCCAGTAACTTGAAATCTAAGTTTTCGATTTTGTTCTTTCAAGTTTTCATAAATACCCAATAGAATAATACCGCCATTGGTATTTGCAAAGGCAGAATAAGTTTCCCAAACAGAATTTGGAATATTTGAAAGGGCTCGTTTACATTCTAATGTGGAATGTTCGCCTTCCTCTAATAATTTATAGATGTCTTCTTCCAAGGTATGTAAAAA
>JAJBUH010000089.1 GCA_020860445.1 Bacteroidales bacterium
TAGATAGACTGACATATAGATGGTATATACTGGCTGCGCTGATAGCAGTGGTGGGTGTGTTGCCGCTTAGGGCACAGACCGATATGCAGTACAGCCAATACTATGAGGTGCAAAACCTGTACAACCCAGGCGCAATTGGCACCTCCGACTTGCTGCGCATACGCGCTGGCTCGCGCATGCAATGGGTGGGCATCGACAATGCCCCCAAGTCGTTTGTCGGCGCTGCCGACATGCCCCTCAAGCTGGGCAGCAAGCGCATAGGCGTGGGCCTCGTCACCGAGACCGAGAGCTACGGTCTGTACAGCTCCCTGCAGCTGGGCGCGCAAGCCGCGTATAAGTTCAACAAGTTTGGCGGACAATTCTCGGTGGGTTTCCAAATCGGCATGTACGACCAAAAATTCAAAGGCAGCGACGTCTATATCCCTGACGACGATGATTACCATGAGAGCACCGACGATGCCATACCCATGCAGGACATCCATGGCATGGCCCTCGACCTGGGCCTCGGCCTCACCTACACCCACCGTCTGTTCTACGCCGGCATATCGTGCACCCACATCAACTCGCCGACCATCAAAATGAAATCTGACGCCACGGAATCAACCACCGCCGACCAGGACTATGAGTTCCAGGCCAACCGCACCCTATATTTCACCGCCGGAGGCAATATTCCGATAAAAAATACGTTATTTGAATTGTTGCCATCGGTTTTGGTGAAGAGCGACTTTACATTCACCACAGGCGAGGGCACCATCCGAGCCCGGTACAACAAGATGTTCTCGGCCGGCATAGGCTATCGATGGGACGATGCCGTGTACCTTACCCTCGGGGCCGAAATCAAGAATTTCTATCTTGGCTATTCTTACGATTATTCCACATCGGCCATCGCTAAGGCTTCGTCGGGAAGCCATGAATTTTGGATAGGGTACTCAATGAAGCTCGATCTGTCAGACAAAAACAAAAACAAGCACAAAAGCATCCGCATAATGTGATGAAGACTATCAAAAACATACTTTTGCCCTTGGGCGCGGCCGCTCTGCTGAGCAGTTGCGCAGCCGGCAGCCATGGCTCAGCCGGAGGCGAGGTCACCGGGGTGGGGGGCACGTCATGGACGGAGCCTACTCCCTACGGCATGGTGCTCGTCGACCGAGGCTCGATGAAGGTTGGCGTGAGCAAGCCTGACTCGGCTTGGAACCAAAAGGCCGATGCAAGGGGCGTCTCGGTCGATGCCTTCTGGATGGACGAGACTGAGATTACCAATGGCAAATACAAGCAATTCGTGTTCTGGGTGCGCGATTCCATTATCCGCGAACGCCTCGCCGACCCGTCGTATGGCGGCAACGAGGAGTTTAAGATCGAGGAGGACAAAGAGGGCAACCCAGTGAAGCCATATCTCAACTGGAACAAGCCCATTCCATGGCGCAATCCCAACGAAGACGAGGCTCGCGCCATCGAGAGCGTGTACCGCACCAACCCCATCACCGGTGCCCGCGAACTCGATGACAAGCAGATGAACTATAGGTACGAGGTGTTCAACCACACCGAGGCCGCTAAGCGCAAAAACCGCATCGACCCGGCGCGCCGCGAATACAACACCGACAAGCCTCTGGCTCAGGCTCTGCCCGTGATCTCAAAAGACACTGCCTACATCAACGATGAGGGCGAAATCGTGCGCGATGTCATCACACGCGCCCGCGAGAGCGACTACGATTTCCTCAACACCTATATTATAAATATATACCCCGACACCACAGCCTGGGTCAACGACTTTGAAAACGCCTACAATGAGCCTTATGTGCGCATGTATTTCTCGCACGGCGGATACACCGACTATCCCGTGGTGGGCGTGAGCTGGGAACAAGCTAATGCATTTGCCGCCTGGCGCACAATGTATCTGCGCCGCGCCTTGGGCAAGGAGGGTGTCTATATCGAGCCTTACCGCCTGCCAACCGAGGCCGAGTGGGAATACGCAGCTCGCGCCGGCGTCACCGACAACCAGTATCCCTGGGAGGGCGACCTGACACTGAGCGAGGACAAAGGCTGCTTCTATGCCAACTTCAAGCCCCAGGAGGGCAACTACTCAAAAGACGGCCACGTGATCACATCGCGCGTGGGCACATTCACGCCCAACGACTTCGGCCTCTACGATATGGCCGGCAATGTGAGCGAGTGGACCTCGACCGCCTACACCGAGAGTGTGAGCCGCCTCACCAGCGACCTCAACCCCGAATACCGCTATGACGCAAGCCCCGAGGATCCCTACAAGATGAAGCGCAAGATAGTGCGCGGCGGATCCTGGAAGGACGTAGCTCACAACATACGCTCTGACTTGCGCATGTGGGAGTACCAGAACGAGCAGCGCTCGTACATAGGATTCCGCTGCGTGCGTTCTCAAATCGGTTTCGCCAAAGGAACTAAGTCAAAGCGCTAAGGCGCTTTGATTAAGTCAAAAGTCAAAAGTCAAAAGTCAAAAGTGGCTGACGCAGTGATAAAGTCAAAAGTCAAAAGTCAAAAGTGGCTGACGCAGTGATAAAGTCAAAGGGCCATCCGGCTTACCCCGTAGGGGGGTGTTTCATATAGCTCAAAAATATAAGATGACAACAGTAACAAAATATAAGCGCGGTATTGCCGCTTTCATCTCCAGCGAGAAAGGGCAGCGCTTCTTCAATTTCGCATATAGCATCGGCGCCGCTATCGTAATCTGGGGCGCACTTTTCAAAATCCTCCACTTGCCGGGCGGCAACGCCTTGTTGTCGATAGGCATGGGCACCGAGGTGCTTATGTTTGTGCTCACAGCATTTGACCGTCCGCCTAAGGAATACAAATGGGAAACAGTATTTCCCGTGCTTGACACCAAGAATCCCGAGGACGCACCCGACTTCAAGGGCGGCGAAGGCGGCGGTGTGATCATCGCCGGCGGCAACGGTGGTGACGGCGGCGCAGTGGTAATCGCTGGCAGTGCCAACGCTGGCGGCAATGCCATGCCCATCGAGGGCCATGTGGCCCCGCAGCCAATCACCGCACCGACCGTGACTCAGGAATCATGCGTGGCCGACACTGTGGCGTCGACCCAGCAGTACCTCGACCAGATGGCCCTGCTCGCTACCGAGATGCAGCATCTGCGCGAGACCACTGCCGCGCTCAACGGCGTGTCAGACACACTGCTGCAGAGCTATGAGGCTATCACTCAGAATAGCGCCGAGATCAGCGACAGCTCGTCGGGCTATGTCGAGCAGATGAAGAGCCTCAACCGCAACATCGACGGCCTCAATACCATCTACGAGATCCAGCTCAAGAGCATCTCGAGCCAGCTCGACGCTATCGACCGCGTGAATCGCGGCATCAAGGACATCCGCGACATGTTTGAGAAGTCGGCTGCCCAGAGCGTCAAGTACTGCGAGGAGACCGAGAAGATGGCCCGCTACATGCAGCAGCTCAACCAGGTATATGAGAAGATGATCACCGCGATGACCATCAATATGTACAACCCCATGATGGCAGGGCAAGCACCTGGCACTCCAGAGCCCGTGCGTCAACCAGAGGAGGCATAAGCGATGGGAGCTAATACGACTCGCCTCTCGCCCCGTCAGAAGATGATCAACCTGATGTACATCGTGCTGACGGCCATGCTTGCGCTGAATGTGTCGAGCGACGTGCTCGATGGATTCACCCAGGTGCATGATGGCCTGAACCGATCGAACAGCAACGTTGATAATCGCAACGAGGGCATTTACAACCAGATATCTGACTTCGCGGCCATCAACCCGGAGAAAGGTCAGATGTGGCTCGACAAGGCCACCGAGGTGCGCGACATCACGGGCGCCCTCTACGCTTATGTCGATTCGCTCAAGTATGCGATTGTGCGCGCTGCCGATGGCAAGAATGGCGACCCCAACAATATCATCAGCCGCGACGACCTCGAGGCCGCATCGGTGACCATGCTCGCGCCGGGCACTATGCGCGGCACAGTGCTGCGCCACCGCATTGACACCTATCGCCAGTACATCGCTGCGCTGATGCCCGACTCGGTCAAGCAGGCCAACATCATGAAGGCCCTATCGACCGACCCTATCCCACTGAAAGGAACTCTCACACCCCAGCAATGGGAGGAGGCTCAATTTGACCAGAAGCCGACTGTGGCAGCTATCACGCTGCTCACCAAGTTGCAAAACGACATACTCTATGCCGAGGGCGAGGCCCTGGGCAATCTGTACTCGCAAATCGACGCCGGCGACGTGCGCGTAAATGAGATCAACGCCTTTGTGATTCCGCAGTCGCGCATCGTGATGCGCGGTGGCACTTATGCCGCCAACATCGTGCTTGCCGCTGTGGATACTACCCAGAGGCCCACCATATTTATAAATGACAAGGAGCTCGGCGACCAGCAGGGCATGTACCAGATTCCGGCCAACTCGACCGGCACATTTGACTACACCGGCTATCTGCAGGTGCAGCATGGCGATGGCACTACCACCCGGCATGACTTCACCTCGTCGTACACCGTAATCGAGCCTATGGCTACCGTGTCGGCTACGATGATGAACGTGCTATATGCTGGTATAAACAACCCCATCAGCATCTCGGTGCCGGGCGTGCCGATGTCGGGAATCTCGGCCACCATGACCAACGGCACCCTCACTCGCGAGGGCGACCACTGGATTGCCAAGCCCCAGACCGTTGGCACCGATGCTGTGCTGACAGTGACCGCCCAGATGGACGGCCGCTCGACCAATGTGGCAAACCAGACATTCCGCGTGCGCAAGCTGCCTGACCCTACTGCCTATTTCACCTTCACTGACCAGAAGGGCCAGACTGACCAGTACAAGGGTGGCAAGCCCATCGCCAAGGCTCTGATTATGGGCGTAGAGACCCTCGAGGCCGCTATCGACGATGGTCTGATTGACACCAAGTTCAACGTCATCAGTTTCCAGACTGTGATGTTCGACTCGATGGGCAACGCCATACCGCAAAACAGCGACGGCGCTCGCTTCTCGGCTGCTCAGAAGCAGCAGATCCAGCGCTTGACCCGAGGCAAGCGATTCTACATCTCCAGCATCAAGGCCTCGGGCCCAGATGGCACCACTCGCGACTTGTCGCCGATGGAAGTTCTAGTAAATTAAGCAACACACAATACAGTTGTTACGGATGAAACGACTCTTAATATACGGCTTAGCGCTTGCCGCCTCGCTCACAGCAATGGCTCAGGAGAGCACCAATTCTGGAGTAAGGCGCCGCGACGCGGCTCAGAAACAAGCTGAAACCTCCACTCCCGGAGTGACTGATCGCATGAAGCAGAAGCTTGGCGATGACAACTCATCGCTCAGCGAGGGCGATGTGCAGTGGATGCGCGTGATTTATCGCGAGCTCGACCTCAACAAGGACGCTAACGCACCGCTTTATTTCCCCGAGGATTTGGTCGACGGCGATGAGAATCTGTTCCGCATTATTCTGCGCCTGCTTGCCAATGGGCAAATCCCGGCTTATGAATATCTCGACGGCCGCGAAATATTTACTGATGAATACAAGGTGAAGGTGCGCGACCAGCTCGACCGCTTCTATATATACTATACTGAGGCCAAGGGGTCGACTGAGAAGAATCCCAAATTTGAGATTCAAGAGAGCGATGTGCCCACCAACGAGGTGCTCAGCTACTATATCATAGAGAAATGGGAGTTTGACAACCGCAACAACCGCATGAAGACGCGCGTCGAGGCTATCTGCCCGCGACTGCATCGCTCGGCCGACTTTGGAGGCGAGGCTCAGAAATACCCTATGTTCTGGATCAAATATTCCGACTTGCGTCCCTATCTGGCCCAGCAGGAGATTTTCATCGACGATGACAATAACCTGCCCACTTGCACCTACGACGACTTTTTCACCCTCAACATGTATGATGGCGAGATTTACAAGACTCGCAATCTGAAAAACAAGTCGATGGGTCAGCTGTATGAGGATCCTGACGACATGAAGCGCGCTCAGGATAGCATCCAGGCTCGTCTGGATGGCTTTGAGTCAAAGCTGTGGGTGCCCAACCGCGAGGAGATCATAGCAGCGCGCGAGGCACGCGAAGCAGCCGCGGCAGCGGCTCCTGCTGATTCGACATCGCTTGGCGACATTGCCGCAGCGGCTGCTGCCAGCTCGAGCGATGACAAGAAGTCTACGCGCAAGACTGCGCGCTCGACCAAGAAAGAGAAGACCAAGAAGACAAAAGTCAAAGAGACCAAGGTCAAATCTTCGTCATCGAGCGCTACACGCTCGGTAAGACGCCAAAAATAATGTTTTTTGACCACCATTGATTATCAGAGAGT
>JAJBUH010000263.1 GCA_020860445.1 Bacteroidales bacterium
GTTCGGGATAATAATCCGTCCCCACAATAACGTCAATTCACCGAGCGCTTACATTTCAATTTGACTGAATTGACGATCAGTAATGCACATGATCCCCACATACCCTTCGTCTGGAAGATAAGCTCGAACACGCTTGATATGCACTTCTGAATTCTCTTTGCTAGCACAATGGCGTATGTAAAAAAGAGAACTGGAACATTGAGAAACCATCATCGAGCAGACGCTTACGAAATTTAGCCGCAGCTTTTCGCTGTGGCTTTGTTTCGGTAGGCAGATCAAAGAACACAAACACCCACATGGTCTGGAACATACTTACTCGGTCATTATTCATATTTCAATCTCTGGGTAGATGAGTTTTCTTTGTTCACCTGTAAAGCATTTTGCCAAAGAAGCTGTTGTGGTGGTAGCTGCTATCATTAAAGGGGACTTCTCCCCTGCTATATTCACAGATAGTGCTGGAATCTGTAGAAACATACGTTTGAGAGAAGGTGTCAATTCGAATTCTCCATCATCCAATGGAAGATATTCTGCGACCATACGATCAACATAAGGCCGATATGGCTCCATTATGTCATCTGCCAAACAATAGGGATTATAGCGATTATGGTGATGTATTCCCAAGACAGGCAAAAGCCCACTGCCAACCAAGGACCGTGCTATGACGGCTCGCAGTATGGCATAACCGTAGTTTAGGAGATTGTTAGGGGGATCCTCATCTCGACCTCGTATGAATCCTGGCAAGGAAGAAAAAATATTTTTCCAATAGAAAGTTGCTGCTCTGGCTTCCAAATTATCCGGATCTCCACTTCTGACATTGCTGGACCACAAAAGCATATTTTTCACCTCTTGTCCAGTGACAAATTTCAATACGGCAGCTTGGTTGCGTATCTTATTTTGGATGGTTTGTTGCCATAATTGCTTACGCAGAGGAAGCGACGAGGACAGCTGAGCCTGGAAGCGTTCGCTATATACCGTGTTGCCACGCAAAGGCAGTTGCAATCCCAAGGGCATATGGTTTTGATCGCATGTGATAATAGCGCAGTTGTTCTCCAATAGAGCACTCATCAGAGCAGTAGTCACAGTAATCTCTCTGCTCTCAAGCACCAGTACTCCAATATCTTCAATAGGAATGGAATGAAAATCCTCTTGAAACAATGGATATCGGGATGGCTTGCTTTTTGATTGGGATAATGAAATCTCCATTTGTTGGTTCTTCAACCTTAGACTGGCTGGGTTGCTGATACATAGAGTCTTTTTAATCATGAGATAGAAATAGTGTGAAACAGGGATGAACCCACAAAGGTCCATCCCTGAAAATTAGCATCTTTATTCACCCACATGGACGATTTGTCCTATATGGTTGATACGCACCTTTATAATTCCTCTTAAGGGTTCGGTAGACTTAATGCGTTTCCAAACTGTCCCTTTCAGGGAGGGGTCATCAATAAGAATGGCTTCCAAATGATGGCGGAAGTAGTAGTCCTTCGAGGTCAATTTCTGGACGCGATAGAGATGCAGGGCGATGAGTCCCGCATTACTCTCATCCATCAAGTCTATCTCCGCTGGATCAAATCCAGTTTCTGGGTCGGGGAATACAAAGAATTCATTTTTGCGCATAGAGAATAGGAATCTCCAGCCTAAATCCTTGTTGTACTCCTTGTCGATTACTGGTAGCCCTTGATTGAGGCGCGATGTTGCTTCGAACAGGGAGACTACCTGCTCTTGCAGATTGCCTTGCGCATCCTCGAATATGGCAACATGGTTATTGTTACTGAGGCTAACATAATCGCACTGGATTGGATTGCCTTCGTCATCCAAAATGGAATGGCCCTTGTGATCGCGCTTTTCATGAAGTGGTGTCGCATTTTCTACCCCAGTGATTATTACGCTCTTTACAGCAATCCCTTTGTCGCGATTGAGCCAAATAGGATTAGCGTCCAAATTGGCAAACGCCAACTTTGGATCATCTTGATACTCATGGAGTCTTTTGACAAGGAGTTCCCGAATACCCTTATCGATGACTTTGTCAATTTTAAGGTCAGGCCCGATGTCTTTACGAATAGTAAACTGTTCTTGCATCGTCACTATCTTCACTTTCTCTGGCACTACGCGCGTCTGTTCGGCATCTGTGTAAATTGGATTCTTCGCAGGAGAATTCTTACCAGTGAAGGCTTTCTTGGAATCTCCTCCGAAGGCAGCCAATCGTTCAGCCAAAGCCTTACGGAAATAAGAATTAGTCACATGGGATATGCGTCCAGCATCCATTTTGCCATCAACCTTTACCAACTCCACTTTAGGTACCAAGATGCTTCCATAGATAGTGTCATTATGGAGCGATCCTCGCGGTGCCCAAGTGGTCTGGGGATGCTGCCCTTTGCGATTGATGCTATGAGTAGCAACTTTCCCTTTAGGTTTCATCGACACCAAGATTTCACTGAGGCAGCGTTTGGCTTCGCGGCGGAATAGCCCTCTCTCCATCGGTGGGATGAAGCAAAGCCGGCCATTGAAAAACTCCATCTCCTTTTGCTGGATGCCATATATAGAACTGTTCTTGTCGCTACGAGCAGCGAGATTGTTGAGCAGTTGGATATAAGAGGGTTTGGTAAATGCGATGGTGAGCGCATCCATGGCATGATGGCGATGGTCATTGCGCTTGGTCCATCCAGTTATCTCCTTGATGACTCGACCATCCTTGTTTGTATAGGATGAAGTCAAGCCCAGTCGATCGTATTTGTCCCAAGCAAGCTCTTGCATTATGTCGACAAGCCCCCAATCCTCTCTTAAACGCTTGGTTATCGAGCCTGTAGTAGCTGTGACAGTCCTTACAATTTCAAAAAGCATCTCTCTGGCTTGTCGAGCAATATATTGGGACTCCGCCAAATCGCGATTCAGAAAGTCAGTGGGAATTTCTGAATCATGCATCAATAGCAAGTTGTGCTTCGCCTTGGAGATCCTTCCATTTTTATACAGATTCTCCACTACGCTCTTGTACCTATCGGTATCTTGGAATTGTTCCACATAGTCCATCGCTGTCATATCACGTTTCTCGAGGTTTACATCTCGATATTCAAGCGTCTTGTTGGCGAATGAGTCATCAAACAATTTGGCCTTTGGCACTATGTGCTCGATATCTATGTCTTTTGAGAACAAAGATTCACGCGTAATTTCCTTGTTGGAATACAGAGTTTTATAACCGTTTGAGGCCAGTTCCTCGTAAAGCTTATAACGTAAGATGTCGTTTCTGGTGGGATGTAGGATATGGAAGTCCTTTTCCAGGATTTCACGTATTTTTTCATGCCGTTTGGCCGTGTCATTGATGGCCTTAGTCATTTGCTGGCGCTGTTTTGCTGTTTTCTTAAGTTCGCGAGCCAACTCAATCCTTATTTCATCGGGTCGTCCATAAGTTTCAATCAGCAAATTCACAACATTGGCCATCTGATTGAGTATCTTCTCCACCACTGGATTGCGCAGGGTGTTCTGAGGCAAAAGATCTACCTTGTTTTTGAGCTCGCGTGCCTCATTCTCTTCCTTTGTCAGTGAAGATGAGTGATTGTAACCGGCAGCCTTGCAGGCCTCATCATAGCGCATGCCTTCCTCCATAAATGGAAGAATTTGACGCATGGCCTTGGCACTCAATCCGCAGTAATCAGGCTCAAATGCGATGTTTGCGAAAACTTTGCCCCATTCTTTGGGGATACCAAACGATGATTCGAGTTTGTCAATCAACTTTTCGTTGCCTTCCCTGGATTCATCTGATACGTATGAATATATCAAATGCCAGAAGCGGAAAGCAGATTGCGATTCCAGCTCTTTGCCCGGGAGCGATGAATCAAAATGCAGAATTCGTGTGTCGACACCCTTTGCCCGGAAAGGAGCCTCTATTGTGGCTAAAATGCCCTCCGAGGATGATTTGCTAAAATCATATTTCTGCCCGGATTGTTCAAGGATTTTTTTACAGGCCATCACTATGCGATGCATGGCGCGATTGCCCGGTAGTTCCTCAAAATTGAGATTGTGGTTGTTCTTCTTTAGTTTGAGGAGGGCGAAAACTTGCGTTTTTGTGAGTTTATCCTTGTAGGAAAGCTCGTCATATAACAGCTCTTTTTCTTCCTGTGTGAGAAAGCGTTCTTCGCCTTTATCAAAAGATGTTACCACCACATTGTTGAGAGTTTGCCAAATCCTGAACTCCTGGAACAGCGGTGAGGATTTTGGCGCGACTCTACAACCTAGAGTACACTTAATCTTTTTCCCTGTCTTGGCATCTGTAACTTCTTCAGCCCGACTTTCGAATGGACAGAAGTTGATGCGTGATTTTTGAGATTTGAGGTCTCGTTGGAAGAATATTATTCCATCTCTTATTTCCTCCTTGAGCTCCTCTGTCAACTCTGGATGGTATTGGGATTGGACTTCCCATATTTTTTCAAATTCATCCTTGTAGTCTTGACGATAAAATACCGAGTTCTTGAGGCCTGAATGAGGGCTGCTCAGGAAATGCTGAAGCTTCCACTGCCCTATAGTCAAGCCAACTTCCTGCAAGGCAGCACTCCGATTAGCTATACCTGTGAGGTAATCGCTATTGCTGTTTTCTTCGCATTCTGAAGTGGATTCCTTGCGTGAACTGCGATAACCCCTCTTCTTGTTTAGCGTCAGTAAGACGCGCGCCAACTCCTCCAAAGAAATTTCTTCAGAAGCCGCACGAGAGCGCAGAGACAACGTTTCAAGAGTTGTCCCTTTGCCTTCTTCGCAAAGAAGAGTTTGGTCATTGATCCATCCTTGGGATTTCAAAATTTGGGTGAGTTTGTGACGTCGAGACTTATATCTTTGCAGTCTACGACGCATGCCTCTGGCTTTGGTGCGGGCGGCATTGGCTGATATGCCTTTCCCACTGGTAAAATCAGCGACGGGGTCCTTACATTCTGCACCGGTATCCGATTTGGAAAAATTGTCATACTGGATGATTCGGGCACCTGCCTTCACGATATTGGACTTCTCCGAGTTGTCCTCGGCTTCATTCACCACAGCCCACCCAATACTGTTTGTGCCTAAATCCAGGCCGAAAATTCTTTTCATGCGTAGTAGGGTTTGGGGTTAGGATGTGCAAATATACGATTTTTTTGTTAAACTTATCGTTTTACTCTGAAAATTCTTGAAAAAATTTTTGTGTATTAAAAATAATGAGTAATTTTGCATTACTAACTTTGACCTTTTCACAATAAGGAAATTCCGTTGTGAAAACATTAGGTGGCCATCGTCCTTAACGGTGGCTTTTTTATTTACCCTTGGAGAGATAATGAAAAGATAAGATAGGAGCGCCCCATGCCAGAGGATTGGCATGGGGCGCTATTTGATAGTTGATTATTTGAGGGGGATTTCGAACATGGTGAATGAGTAGGGAGCGAGGGTGAGGTTCATATTTTTCTTTACCTTGATGTCCTCGCGCACTGGGGCGATGGGTTGAGCATCGTAATTGTTCTCATCCTCAGGCTGTCCGCTGAGCACTGTCTTTACAGCTGTGCCCTTGGGCGAGAAGCGCGAAAGGTTGAGGGTTGCTTCCTTCTCATTAGCGGTTGCGTTGGCAACCTTTACATAGAGCTTATGCTTGTTTACGTCGAGTACTGCCGATTGCTCCTGCAGGTAGCCTTCACCTTCCGACTTGTCAGGATCCTGGATGGTAAGGACATCGCCATAGTAGTATTGGCCGGGACTCTGCCCAAACATCTGCTGCACATAGTAGCTGCAGGTGAGGTATGGACGCTCGTTATCGAAATAGATGAGATCAGGATTCCAATTTTCAGCGCCCTTGCGAGCAAAGAGGGGAGCGTAGGAGGTCATTGTCACCACATCGCCATTGCGTTCGACATGGAGCAGGTAGAGAGCTTCGGCCAGAGCATCGATCAGCTTCTTGTCCTTAGCCGCATATTCGCCAAGATAAACCTTGGTTTTGCTATCACTGGGGTAAAAATCGTATTGGCGACTCTTAAGGAAGTATTCACGAGGTTCGTAATAATGCTCGTCGAGGATAGGAATCTCTAATTCGTTGGCAAGTACCCAACCAGCTTCATAGTCGGGATTCTCGGGATGAGAACCCGGGCCAGCGGTGCCCACGATAATGATTTCTGGGTGAGCGGCTCGCACGCGATCATATACATATTTGAATCGTTCGGCGAATTCGGGCGAAATCTTGGCTCATGCGCAAAAGTCCGTGGCTGAGGCTTAGCCAAAGATCACGGCGCAGC
>JAJBUH010000186.1 GCA_020860445.1 Bacteroidales bacterium
GGGAGATGAATCCCCATGACCCATATTATATGGGCCCGGATGACCATGACAATTACAGCTCTGACGATGACGAGGAGGCAGCTCCGGTGGGGTAAAACCTTTTTGCCAAAAGTCGCGTTGTAAAATTATACACCACAAAGGTTTCAACTCACACTAAGGTTTCACCACTGATTATATTAGGCAATTATGGACAAGCTCTCTGTACTCAACAATTATCTCTGGGATTACGTCGTAATCCTCGCCCTATTGGGCTGCGCCCTATGGTTCACGCTCCACAATCGAGGTGTGCAATTCAGGATGCTGCGCGAGATGTGCATCCTGCTTTTCTGTCCATGGAAACTCACCAAGGATAAAAAGCGCAAGAAATCAGGCAAAAACGAAATCAGTTCGTTTGGCGCCTTCGCCATGGCTCTGGCCGGCCGCGTTGGCACTGGCAATCTCGCCGGCGTAGCCTCGGCAATCTTCATCGGAGGCCCCGGCGCAGTATTCTGGATGTGGGTAGTGGCGCTGTTGGGGTCTGCCACCTCGTTTGTCGAAAACACCCTGGCGCAGCTATACAAGCGCAAGGGCGAGGGACGTTTCTACGGCGGTCCAGCCTACTATATCCAGCATGGCCTCGGGGCCAAATGGCTGAGCGTGCTGCTCGCCATACTCATCACCCTTAGCTTCGGATTCGCCCAGCAGCTCGTGCAGAGCAACACCATCTGCGAATCCATCGCTTACACCATGGGCGTCGACAAGATATGGATCGGAGTGGGCATGTGCGTACTTACGCTCCTGATCGTGTTCGGCGGTATCCATAGGATCAACGATGTGTCATCCTACGTAGTGCCATTCATGGCCATAGCCTACATCATCCTGGCTGTGATCATCGTGGTCATGCACATCGGGCAACTGCCCGGGGTGATAGCCCTGATTGTTAAGAGCGCATTCGGCATAGGCCCAGCCGCCGGCGGCATGGTGGGCGTAGCTATCAGCCAGGGAGTCAGAAGAGGACTATTCAGCAACGAGGCCGGCGAGGGCTCGTCGCCCAACATCGCCTCCACCGCCGCCGTCACCCATCCCGTAAAGCAAGGGCTGGTGCAAGCCCTGGGGGTATTCACTGACACCCTGGTGATCTGTACCTGTACGGCCTTTGTAATCCTGCTCTCCACCGACTATACAGCCGCCGACGGCATCGTGCTGACCACTCAAGCCGTCGAGGCCAACGTGGGTCACGTAGGTCGATATTTCATCATGGTGGCGATATTCCTATTCGCCTTCACCTCGGTGATGGCCAACTTTGTCTATGCTGAGACCAATGTGCGCTATATCTTCGGGGGCTCAGAACGGAGCATCTTCTGGCTGCGCCTATTCACCGGGGCGATGGTGCTCGCCGGGTCGATGATGGCGCTGCAAGAGAGCTGGGTGATTGTGGATATATGCATGGGCGTGATGACCCTGTGCAACCTGGTGGCGCTGGTCAAGCTGTCGCCCCAGGTGAGGCGCCTGCTGCGCCACTATCGCGAGCAGCGCAAGCGTGGCGAGGACCCGATATTCAGGCGCGAGCACATGCCGGATATAGCGCATAGATTGGAGGCGTGGGATTAATACTCTCGCCTGAATGGGCCCGCGAGGGCGCCAGGGCCCCCCACCAACTATGCGTTGGCTGAGACGAGCTCGAGCATGTCTTTGACGGTGAGCTTGCCGGCGATGTCGGTGCCCTCGAGTAGCGAATCGGCCAAGTCGCGCTTGGTGCGGTGCAGGCGCAGTATCTTCTCCTCAATCGTGTTTTTAGCCACCAAGTGGTAGACCGTTACGTCGCGCTTCTGGCCGATGCGGTAGGCGCGGTCGGTGGCCTGCTGCTCGATGGCGGGGTTCCACCACGGGTCGAGATGCACCACATAGTTGGCCTCGGGCAGGTTGAGGCCCAAGCCGCCAGCCTTGAGGCTGATCAGGAACAGCGGACACTCGCCCTCGCGGAACCGCCTGACCATCTCCTCGCGCTGCTTCATCGTGGTTGAGCCGTCGAAATAGAGATAGGGTATCTGAGCCTTGTCGAGCGCATCGCGCACTATCGACAAGAACGATGTGAACTGGCTGAAAACCAGCATCCTGTTGGTGCCACCCTGGAACTCCTCGACCAGGTCGAGGAAGGCATCCACCTTTGAGCCGCCGCTCTTGCGCGTCGAGTCGATGAGCTGCATCGAGCAGGCTGCTCGCCTGAGGCGCGTAATCTCGGCCAGAGTATTGACATCGACCTGCTCGGCATCCTCGATGGCTTGGGCCGCGTGTTGGCGTATGGCTTCGTACATCGCCATTTCGTCGGGCTGCAGCTCTACGGGGAGCATAATCTCGGTCTTGTCGGGCAGATCCTCAATCACGTCGGCCTTGGTGCGCCGCAGCATGAATGGTGTAATCATTTTCTGCAGCGAGCGCAGCCGATCCTTGTCGCCATCGACAGTGATTGAGTTGACGAATTTTGTGCGGAAAGTCTCGGCCGACCCCAGCAATCCCGGGTTGATGAAGCGGAACAGATTCCACAACTCGCCCAGATGATTCTGGATAGGCGTACCGGTGAGAATGTATCGGTATTTGGCTTGCAGCTGCATAGCCGTTTGCGACATTTTAGTCTCTTTGTTTTTGATCACATGGGCCTCATCGAGACAGATGGTGGCCCATTGCTTTTTTATTAGATTGTCGCCCTCGGTGTTGAGCAGTCCGTGGGTGCTCAGCACCACTTGGCGCGGTCCAGCCACGCTGATGCATTGCTCGCGGTCGGTGGCCTGGTTGAGGATTTCGCACTGCAGCGAGGGGGCGAATCGCTCGAGTTCGGCTGCCCAATTGGCCACCACCGATGCCGGGGCAACCACCAGAGCCGGACCCTCGTCGGCCTTGAGCAGCAGCATGGCTATGGTTTGCACAGTCTTGCCCAGGCCCATGTCGTCGGCCAGGCAGCCGCCGGCTCCCCACGTGGCTAAGCGAGCCATCCACTGGAATCCCTCGACCTGGTAGGGGCGCAACGTGGCCGTGAGGGCGGTTGGCACCTTGGGGTCATAGTCCTCGCTCTTGGAGATGCGCTGCTGCAGCTGCTTGAGCTCTTTGTCGACCTTGGCGTTGAACTCGGTCTCGAGCATCTTTTCGTTGATCAGCGGAGCGTTGAATTGAGAGATTTGCACCTTGTTGCGGTTCTTGACGGTCAGGGCTTCGAGCTTCTCGAGCTGGCGGCGAAGCTTGCGGTCCATGATCAGGTAGTCCTGGTCGCTGAGGCGTATGTATTTGTCGCCTCGGCTGTGGCTGAGCAGGTCGAATAGCTGGGCCATCGACAGGGTGTGCGCCTCATCGATCTTGACATCGCCCTCGATGTCAAACCATCCGTTGTCGGCCTTGACCGACATGTTCCAGCCCGCGCCAGCCTGTATCGGCTTGATGCTGACCTCCTTGCCCTCGGGCCACGCCACCGCCAGTTGGTCTGAGGCAGAGCGGGCGAAGCTCAGAATCTCAAGCACTGCGCCAATCGAGACCTTGGTCGAGAACTCCTCGTCCATATCGTCCTTGATCGATGGCAGCGAGTCGAGTATGTCGTTGTAGTTGCGCACCTCGCCCTTGAGGTCGCGCTTGATGCGCGAGTATTTGCCTTTGAGATTGTCGTAGAGCACGGCTCGGCCCTCGCCCGGCGGAATCGAGAAGTTGAATCCCTCGGCCGGGGTAGCCACAAATGTCACTGAGTATTGGCCGCCGGCAGCCGGGGCTATCTTGGCGGTAATCAGGTCGGCGCCATCGATGACCGGCACCTCCTGGTCGCTGAGCAATATTGAGCGCACCTCGATTATTGGGTCGAGCTTGGCCAGGAAGTCTTGCATCTGGGCCTGAGCCTCCATCGGGAAGCTGCCCAGCTGCAGCAGGCGCTTCATTATGTTCTTTTTCTTCTCCGACAGCGGGATGATGCTGTAAGAGACGGCCGAGTTGCGCTTGACCACACAGCCGTGGCGGAAATGGTCGTTCAGGTCCTTGGCTTGGAAATTGGCGTATATCTTCAGGCGATCGCCCCATTTCTTTAGTTCGACAAATGGCTCCTCCTTTTCAATCTTCACCGGGTCGCCAAAGCCCTGGGGACTGGTTGTAACCACTCGGTCTGAGCCCACCAGGTGGGGCGCGATGGTGTAGATCGACGGCTTATCGTAGCTGTACTGCGAATATTCCTGGTGTTGGATAGTCTTGGCCACCTCCAGGTCTTCGGCGGTGATGCCGGGCACGTCGCCGCTCTTGAGCTTGGCCATCGACAGGGGCTTGGGCGCGCCCCAGCGGCCCGATTTCAGCCAGTTTTGCTGATATATCTCCACCTTGCTGTCGGGGGTTACGGCGTATAGCACGCGCGATTCGGGCTGCTGAGCTATGCCGGTGATTACCTCTTCGGTATTTAGCTCCTTGACCAGATCCTCGATGGTCCATTCCCAGGCCTCCTTGCGCCTGAGCGAGGAGAGCAGGGGCTTGGTGCCGTATAGGGCTTCGGTCTTTGCCTTCGTCTCTGGGTCCATGGCGTTGTATGCCGACAGCTCATGGCGGAAAATCCCTAACTTGGGCTCATAATCGGGGCCGAATATTCCAGTGGTGGCGTGGTTGAAATAATATTGGAGCATCGCGGCCGCCATGCGGTTGTAATTGGGGATGGGCGAGTAGTCGTTGGCCGTAGCCCTGACCATGCGCCTGAGGTCGAAGTCGATTGGCTGATGCTTGTCTGAGAGGGCGGCTTGCGCCAATTGCACGGCTATGCCTTGTCGCCAATCGTCGTTAAAGCCTTTTTTGCGCAGCAACACATCCAGCTTCTTTAGGCTTGCCGCGTTGCCCAAGTGCATCAGGGTGAGCACATAGCAAATCGAGGCGTAGAAGTCGGTGAAGACGTTCTTGGTCTCGGCTGTCTGGTTGAATACCTTGAATGCTGCGGTAAAGCACGAACTGGCATCTTCGTATCGCCCCAGATTGGCGTTTCTCACGGCGGCGAGCAGCCAGCCGTAGCCATCGTCTTCGGCGGGGATGGTGCCTTGGGGGAAGATGCCGTCTTGCAGGTATCGCACGTAGCGCTTGTAGCTCTGCATCTTGCGCTTGAAATCCTCGTCGGGGCTGTCGATGTCGTCGAAAAGGATCCTGAGCATCTGTGGGGTGAAGGGCTCATCGGCAAGCTCCATGTTCAGTACCTGGGCCTCGATTAACTGCAAGCGTGTTTTGTCGTTGAGCAAGCCCAGCAGCTTGATTTGCCACGGCTCGGTGATGGGCTTCTTTTCGAGGGGTTCGTACCATTGGGGTTGGATATAAGGGCAAGCGGCCCGGCTCCCCTTGTCGGTAAATAGGTAGGTAGCCAGGGTCAGCATATTGCTGAGGATGCCGCTTTTCAGAAAGAATTTGTAGTAGCTGTCAAAAAGCTCACGGTCATTCTCGGCTATGAATTTCATCACCCCGAGGCGCTTCTCCTCAGGCACGCCGTAGCCGTAAGAGAAAAATCCTCGTTTGAGCAGTTCTTTTTCGACCAAGTGCTGGGCGTGGATATCAAACTCGCGCGGATTCCATTTGAAATACTTCTGGAATTTGTCTCTGAGCGACGTTGAGGCATTGAGCCCAGCGCAGGCATAGTAAAAGAGAACTCTCTTCTCTGAGGGTTTCAAGGATTGAAGCGTCAATTCAAGCATCAGACAAACTTAAGTAGTGTGGTGTGGATAACTGCCCACAAAGTTACGAATTTTTCTCCACTCCACAATCCTTTGTGCCAAAATATTTTTATAGGTGCCTTTTTAATTCAAGGTACCTTTTGGTCCTATGTAAAAACACGGAGGGCACTGAGGACCACTGAGTTCACGGAGACTTTCTCTTTCTTCCTTTAGATAATACGCTTCTCAATTCGGTCACCGAGACCGCTGAAGCGGTGCCAGAGGACACTGAGTGTGGGCATCAACCCTTTGATTCAGGGGCTAGCGAGGTGGTAGGTCACCGCCGCTTGTCCTCGCCCTCAGTGACCTCTGTTGCGGCTATGCCGCCTCTGTGACCGAATTGAGAACGCAAACAGGGCAGAAAAAGAAAAGCCTCAGTGGTCTCAGTGCATCTCAGTGGTCTCCGTGTTTAATCATGGTTTAGCCAAGTGATTTAAATTTGATTTCATATTGGAAAGCTATCAAAAGGGATGCTCCCTGATGGGATTGGCCTAATTTACTTATAATGTGGTCATTTTATCGACAAAATTGAAAATATCTGAAA
>JAJBUH010000022.1:0-6027 GCA_020860445.1 Bacteroidales bacterium
CCATGTAGGATGTAAGGAATCATTGTGTTTCCTTAGAATCGCTGAGTAGTTACGATTAGCACTTTCTCGCCACCAAAGTTGTTAAAAATATTTATCTATCAACGAGTTACTAAATGCAAAAATGTAACTTTTACGTCAGATATTGAAAAATTATGTTGGAAAACATAAAAAAAAATTTGGTCAGTGGTGGAAAAAACCCGACCTTTGTATCGCAAACCTAAAATAATCTTTTTTACCTTAGAAATTGTACCTATTGGGAACCTTAAAAAAGGGCTCTGAGACAGAGCCCTTTTTTAATTCCCCCAACGCTTCGTGCGGGGGGAGGGAGATAACCTATTATGCTATATGAAACAACCCCTAAGGGGTAGCAAGGCATATTCCTTTGACTCACCGCCTCGGAGAGGCGCGACAATGTTAGCCCCAGGTTGTCTATGCGCAATTGCGCATAGACAACCTGGGGTATCGGCGTATCAGGCGAAGGCGCCTCGGAGAGGCGCGACAATGATTGTTGCGCCTCTCCGAGGCGCCTTTTGATGGGATACGATTACCCCAGGTTGAAATGGCGCATCGCGCCATTTTTCAACCTGGGGCTAACATTGTTTCGCCTCTCCGAGGCGATGACTTTTTATTTCACGTCGGGATCAACACCCCACTGCTGCTGAGCCAGGCGGCGATAGTTGTTGTAACGCCACATTGCGTTGGCCTTAGCCTCGGCGAAGAGCTCGCCAGCGATGTCGGGATACATCTTGAGCATCGATGCGTAGCGCACCTCACCCTTGAGGAAGTCCTCAAACTTGGTCCAATCCGGAGCCTTCGAGTCGAGCGAGAACGGATTCTTATCCTCGAGTTCGAGCTGCGGGTTGTAGCGCCAGAGCTGCCAGTAGCCGCACTCGACGGCGCGCTTCTGCTCAGCCTGAGCGTGGCCCATGCCAGCCTTGAGGCCGTGGTTGATACAGGGCGAGTAAGCGATGATGAGCGATGGGCCATCATAAGCCTCAGCCTCGCGGAATGCCTTGATGGTCTGAGCCATGTCGGCACCCATAGCCACCTGTGCCACATAGACGTAGCCGTAGGTCGAGGCGATAAGGCCAAGGTCCTTCTTGCGGATGCGCTTGCCAGCAGCGGCAAACTTAGCGATAGCAGCAACCGGGGTAGCTTTCGAGGCCTGGCCGCCAGTGTTGGAGTAAACCTCGGTGTCGAGCACCAGCACGTTGACATCCTTGCCAGAAGCCAGCACGTGGTCGAGACCGCCAAAGCCGATATCATAAGCGGCGCCATCGCCAGCGATGATCCATTGCGAACGCTTGGTGATGAAGCGCTCCAGGGCTACAATGCCCTTGCAGATGTCGCAGTCGCACTGCTTGCACAGAGGCACAATCTTCTCAGCCACCTCGCGGGTCACTGCGGGATCCTTGGGAGCGTCGAGCCACTTCTGAGCCAGCTCCTTGATCTCGGCTGAGCAGCAGTCGCAGCTCTGAGCCTTGTGGAACAGGCCAGCCAGACGCTCGCGCATCTTCTCGTTAGCAAGCTCCATGCCGAAGCCGTACTCGGCAAAGTCCTCAAAGAGCGAGTTAGCCCATGCGGGTCCGCGGCCATTCTCGTCCTTGCAATAGGGGGTCGAGGGCACTGAGCCAGAGTAGATCGATGAGCAACCAGTAGCATTAGAAGCCATCTGGCGGTCGCCGAAGAGCTGGGTCACCAGCTTGACATACGGGGTCTCGCCGCAGCCCGAGCAAGCGCCTGAGAACTCAAACAGTGGCTGAGCAAACTGGCTGTTCTTGACATTGAGCTTAGGATCGACGAGCGAAGCCTTTGACTTGACATTCTTGACATTGTAGTCCCAGTTGGGCTGATAGCTGAGCTGGGTCTCAAGCGGCTTCATGGCCAGAGCCTTGTTGCCCTTCTTGCCCGGGCATACGTCGACGCAGTTGCTGCAACCGAGGCAGTCGAGCACATCGACAGTCTGGATAAAGCGCATGCCAGCGAATTGCTTGCCGAGAGCCGGGATTGAGTAATCCTCGCCAAACGGAGCATTCTGCATCTCTTCGGCTGTGAGCACAAATGGACGGATAGCAGCGTGAGGACATACATACGAGCACATGTTGCACTGGATGCAATTCTGGGGATTCCACTCAGGCACGAAAGCAGCCACGCCGCGCTTTTCGTAAGCAGCGGTGCCGGGCTCCCAGGTGCCGTCGGCGTTGTCCTTGAATGCGCTCACCTTGAGCAGGTCGCCGTCTTGAGCGTTGATCGGGCGCACCACATCGTTGATGAATGCGGGATCATCGTTCTTGGGAGCCTCGTCATCGGGGAGGTTAGCCCAAGCGGGATCGACATCGAGCTTGTGGTACTCGTTGCCGCGGTCGACAGCAGCAAAGTTCTTGTCAACCACATCCTGGCCCTTCTTGCCGTAGCTCTTGACGATGAATTTCTTCATCTGCTCAACAGCAAGATCAACGGGAATGATGCCAGTGATGCGGAAGAATGCGCTCTGCAGGATGGTGTTGGTGCGGTTGCCCAGACCAATCTCCTGAGCTATCTTGGTAGCGTTGATATAGTATACGGTGATATTGTGCTCGGCAAAGTAGCGCTTCACCTTGTTGGGCAGATTCTTGGCCAGGGTCTCGCCCTCCCAGATGGTGTTGAGCAGGAATGTGCCATTGTCGCGCAGACCGCGGGTCACATCATACATGCGCAGGTAGGCCTGTACGTGGCAAGCCACAAAGTGGGGAGTGGTCACCAGATAGGTCGAGCGGATTGGCTTGTCGCCAAAGCGCAGGTGCGAGCAGGTGAAGCCGCCCGACTTCTTTGAGTCGTAGCTGAAGTATGCTTGGCAATATTTGTCGGTGTTGTCGCCGATAATCTTGACCGAGTTCTTGTTAGCGCCCACGGTGCCGTCAGCGCCGAGGCCGTAGAATTTGGCTTCGTGGGTCGAGGGGTCGCCGAGAGCAACCTCTTCGGGCAGAGGCAGAGAGGTGAAGGTGACATCGTCAACAATGCTGATGGTGAAGCCGTTCTTAGGCTCGGGGAGATTCAGATTCTCGAATACGCCGATGATTTGAGCGGGGGTGGTGTCTTTTGACGACAGGCCGTAGCGACCGCCTACCACCAGAGGAGCATTCTCTACGCCGTAGAAGCAGTCCTTGACATCGAGGTAGAGGGGTTCGCCCAGAGCTCCGGGCTCCTTGGTGCGGTCGAGCACAGCGATGCGCTTGGCTGTCTTAGGCACAGCAGCGAGGAAGTGCTTGGCCGAGAAGGGACGATACAGGTGCACTGACACGAGGCCAACCTTCTCGCCCTTGCCGCGCAGGTAGTCGATAGCCTCCTGAGCAGCCTGGGTCACCGAACCCATAGCGATGAGCACGCGCTCAGCCTCGGGGTCGCCATAGTAGTCAAACAGATGATATTCGCGACCAGTGATCTTGGTGATTTCGGCCATATATTGCTCTACGATTTCGGGGACAGCCTCATAGTATGGGTTGCTGGCCTCGCGGTGCTGGAAGAATACGTCGGGGTTCTCAGCCATGCCGCGCATCACAGGATGCTCGGGGTTGAGGGCGCGACGGCGGAAATCGGCCAGAGCCTCCTGGTCGATCAGCGGTATGAGGTCTTCTTGCTGCATAGCCTCGATTTTCTGGATCTCGTGGCTGGTGCGGAAACCGTCAAAGAAATTCACAAAGGGTACGCGGCTCTTGATGGTTGCCAAGTGGGCTACGCCAGCCAGGTCCATTACCTCCTGGACTGAGCCCTCGGCGAGCATTGCAAATCCGGTCTGGCGCACCGACATTACGTCTTGGTGGTCGCCAAAGATGGAGAGAGCGTGAGAGGCGAGTGTACGGGCCGATACGTGGAACACGCAAGGCAGCAATTCGCCAGCGATTTTGTACATGTTGGGGATCATGAGCAACAGGCCCTGCGAAGCGGTGTAGGTGGTGGTGAGAGCACCAGCCTGGAGAGAGCCGTGCACAGCGCCGGCGGCGCCGCCTTCAGATTGCATCTCCTGCACGAGCACTGTCTCGCCAAAGATGTTCTTACGGCCGGCGGCTGCCCACTCGTCGACGTATTCAGCCATGGTCGACGACGGGGTGATGGGGTAGATGGCAGCTACCTCTGAGAACATATAGCTCACATGGGCAGCGGCCTGGTTGCCATCACAAGTAAGGAATTTCTTTTCTTTACTCATAGAAATTTGCTTTTATAATCTAGTTGTTACGTTTCCATTGGTTGCTATGGAGCAATACCACGGAGCGGTAATTCTCCTGAGCGGCCGGGGGCCGCTATGTATTTTCGTTGCAAAGTTACGAAATTCCCCCCAATTAACAATAACAAATTTGCACATATCTAATGGAATATCTTACATTATTTCCGTTTCCGACCAGAAAAGCCGACCTTCTCCCCTATCTCAAAATTTCTTAGTCATTGAAATTCTCTCCAATGCCACTATGGGCCATCGGATGGATTAGTTTTTACCCTCAGATTGCCCTCCTTAGGGCAATCTCTATCGAACCCTAATTCAACCAACGCGTTACTATTTTAATAATATTCTGCAAATATGGATACAAAAGAGAGACTAAAGGATTCGTGGCAATACGCCATGGGCAAATTGCGGGCAATGTGGATACTGCTCGTGATATTGGTTATATGCGGCGTGGTGCTCGCCTGCCTCCACATCGTAAGCTTCCTCATCGGCGTAGGCGTGGGAATCATCCTCGTCTCCATCCTCATTATGGTCATCCGCTACCGCTACCACCGCCACGAAGAAGAAGAGGAATAGTTTTTCAATAAAGGAAACCTATCAGATAAAGAGGGAGCTTATGGCCAATAGGCATTTCAATGTCATCGGCCAACACAAAGGAATTTGGCAAATCCGCTATTTGCCTGAAGGTTTTGTCCTCGCCCCCAACTTCAAAAGTCCAAATTCCATCAACAGTAAAGTCACCTTGAGCTTTCCCATACTCTACAGTATGGGCTTGACTTAACTGATTTACGGTAAAACACTCTCGAGCAGTCCCAATCTTAACCGGAGTTGTGGCCAGCGCATACAGCAGATTGGGATTGTCGAGATAAATCTTATCTGGCTTTTGCATTTTCTTGACTGAGACCAAATCACTATAAAGCAAACTCAAAAGCTTTGCCTCGGAGAGATACTTAAGATATTCTAACACAGTATTACGTTGCAACTCAGTAGCGCGAGCCAATTTGGCAATATCAACCTCAAAAGGCACCAATTGAGCTAATATATTCAGCAATGCCTTTATTTTTCTACCGTTCAGAGGATTTACGCCTCTAAGCTGTGGCAACTCAACCTCTATCACATAGTTGACCATTTGCTCAATTAAAGGATAATAGTCAATAGGATTGGTAAGATAATAGGGGTAATAGCCGACTTTAAAGTAGTCCTTGAAGTGTTGTAACGGCCGACATTTCTCATTAATTTGTTGAGCGATGCGATAAGAATCCTTTAGGATTTCCTCAAGGGTATGAGAGGGCAAATCAATGTCTCGATAAAAACGCAAATACTCTCTAAAAGAGAGCCCTGGCATATCGTATCCTCTGCAACGTCGCGATAAATCTGCATCGCCATTTAGAAGATTCAGTAGTGATGAGCCGCTAAGGACAATTCTTATTGTAGGGTAAAGCTCAGATATCTCCTTTACTTCACGACTCCAGTTGTCATATTTGTGCACTTCATCCAGAATCAAGACCTGTCCACCGATTTTATAAAAATTAGCCGCTACCTCTAAAATCGTATGCTGGGCGAAATACATCCAATCAAGCGAACAATAAAGAGCCTCTCTACTGCCAGCCGGATAGTTGAGTTTTAGGTATTGACGCAAAAGCGTAGATTTACCTACGCCTCTTGGCCCTCTCAAGCACAGCAAGGGGGCTTGCCAATTTATTCCTTTCATAATATCTCTCACTATATGAGTGGGAGTATTTCTCAACAAAAGGTCTTGCTTTTCAAACAAAGAATCCATATTATCAACATTTACTTAGTGCCATACAAATTGGATATCGGTCGAGTCT
>JAJBUH010000022.1:6127-6212 GCA_020860445.1 Bacteroidales bacterium
GCTTTCCGCATTGAGCATTTCGCGGCAGAATCTGCTTTCCGCATTGAGCATTTCGCGGCAGAATCTGCTTTCCGCATTGAGCATT
>JAJBUH010000003.1 GCA_020860445.1 Bacteroidales bacterium
AGTTTTTCTGCTTGCATCCCTTTGCTACCCCACCCAGCGTCGCTTCGCTCCGCTGAGTGGGGTTTAGTAGATTTTTGATTTGCGGAACCAAACCTCGTTGAAGTTTACACCGAGCGAGATGTTGAAGTACTGCTCCTTGACCAATGGGTCGGGATGGGCCTGACGATGCTTATACTCAAATGTGAGGTTGATCATCGTCTTGAAGCTGGGCACCGGCAGACCGAAACCTATGCTGGCTCCAATCTCGCGGAGGTTGTTGCCAAGAATCTTGAGATAATCGTGGTTGTAGTATGCGCCAGCGCGGTATTGCACCCTCTGGATCCAAGAACCGCGAGGTGCAGGAATGTATTGCAAACCGCCGGCTATCTTCCAGCGATTGTCAAATTCTGACGATTCGAAGTTCTCGAGCGTAGCGTACTTGGCATTCTTCCAGGGCTGGTAGGTGAAGTCAACCTCGACCATCAGCCTCTGGCGCCAAGTGTAGCTGATACCGGCGCCGTAGGTGGCAGGAGCCGAATATTTGCCCTTGAGCTTGGTGTAACCGGTGGTGTCAGCCTTGGTGTCGAGCGAGGCATCGTAGTATATGCCATAGGTCTCGCCGTGGAAATCCTTAGCGGGCGAGAAGTTGAAGCCGAGAGTCAGCTTGTTGTCGGGATTGACATTGATATCATACTGCGCGCCGATGTCGAGTCGCCAGTCGCGAATGCGCATGTAGCGTTCAAACAGAGTGGTCGACCCGGTGATGGTGTAGGCATAGAGGTCATTGATGGTGGTGCCGAACAGGTAGGCGAAGTTGGCTCCGACATACAGATTCCTCAGTGGCTCTACGCCTACGCCTATGTACAGCTGGTTGATATTGCCATTGCCGGCGCGAGCCACCGAACCGTTGGTGATGTCGTCGGCAAACGAATAACCAGTGGTCGAGTAGGGGAGCAAGCCCAAGCTGCCGCCGATGCGCTTGGCTATCGGGAAGGCCATAGTGATATAGTCGAGACCGCCGCTGAAGTGGTCTTCGCGCACATCGCCCTCTTCAAACCACATGGTGTTGAAGTTGACGCCCATGTCAAACAGGAAAGTCAGAGAGTCGATAGCCGCATAGGAGGCGGGATTCATCACATTGATTTGTCGGCCGGAATTCATGGCAAATCCCACACCGCCCATAGCGCGCTGAGCAGAAGTAGCGTTTTCGCTGAGCATACCGTAGCCATAGCGGCTGTAGGGAGTGAGGGTGGCGTTTTGGGCCCAGACCCCAAGGCATAAAGCCAGGACTGCCACGGTCGCCAGTAGTCTATTTATTTTCATTGTACACTATAATTTTCATTAATCCTCTGAGCGCCAAATCGGTGTCGATAGTGATAGGCAAGGTCAGGTAGGGAGCCAAGTCAAGGGCGCGGCCACCGGTGAGCACTGTAGTGGCCTCGTGCCATTGCCGCTGGTAGTATTCAATCTCGCCCACTACGCCGCGCAGGGCCCCGGCTTGCATGGCTTGCACTGTGTTCTGTCCCAACAGCGGAGCCTCAGGGTCGGTTTCGACCTCGGGGAGACGCGCCGTGAAAGCGTGGAGGGCCTTGAGGCGCATACCCAGGCCAGGGGCGATGTTGCCGCCTTGGAATACGGCATCCCTGCTGAGCAGGTCGTAGGTGATGGCGGTGCCGCAGTCGATCACCAGCAGCTCTTGGCCTGGATACAGAGCCAAGGCGCCAGCCATTGCCGCCAAGCGGTCGGAGCCAAGGGTGGCGGTAGCATAATCGCCAAGCGACAGGGGCAGAGGAGTAGAGGCGTCAACCTCGATCAAATCGAGGGCCATGGCGGCTGCAGCCTTGACCAAGCCGTGAGGGTCGTGCGCAACCGAGCACACGGCTGCGCAGGCCAACGGGCCGCTCACCGCCGAGCATAGCAGACGCAAGTCGGCTGGCCGCAAATCGCCCCAAATCGGGCGTGCCGCCAGCTTATCATCAGTCCAAACAGCGGCCTTGGCCGAGCTGTTGCCTATGTCAATGGTCAGATAATTTGCCATAACAGCCGCAAAATTACGAAAAACGCAAATAATAACATTAAAAAGAATGAAATATTTAACGATTATTATACCATTTTTTCGGCAATCGCCTCATTTTCTGCTACACAGAGGCGACCCTACGGGCCGCGATGGGTGGGGAATCGGCGGGTTCTACACAGAGGCGACCCTACGGGCCGCACAAGGGTATTGGTCTCTAACAGGGTGCGGCCCGTAGGGTCGCCTCTGTGTAGAAACAATGCAAATGACGTAACATGGTGCGGCCCGTAGGGTCGCCTCTGTGTAAATCACATTAATTTTTGGAAAAATCGGGGAAAAGTTGGCCATATACGCCGATTTGATTGTTATACCAATAGAATTTATGCACACTTTTGGGAAATTTGTGAAAAAATTTGTAACTTTGTACCCGAAAACTTAGGGTCCTGCCCACTAAGCCAAAATTGATTGAAGAGTATGGAAACATCAGATCGCACACCGCTAATAGGCCTTACCCTTGCCGAGCTGCAGCAAGTAGCTGTCGACAACGGATTGCCGCGCTTTGCCGGGGCGCAGATTGCCCAATGGCTGTATGAGAAGCGTGTGCGGTCGATCGACGAGATGACCAATCTCTCAAAGGCTGGCCGCGCTCGCCTGGCTGAGCATTACTGCGTTGGCTACGAGGAGACTAAGGCTGAGGCTCGCAGCGCTGATGGCACGGTCAAATACCTATTCAACGGCGCCGGAGGCCGCGATGTCGAGGCTGTTTTCATCCCTGACAAGGAGCGCGCCACGCTGTGCGTATCATCTCAGGCCGGCTGCAAGATGAATTGCGCATTTTGTATGACTGGGCACCAAGGATTCCACGGACAGCTCACGACCCACCAGATTCTCAATCAGATTATGGCTATACCGCGCAGCCAAGACCTCACCAACCTGGTGTTTATGGGCATGGGCGAACCGCTCGACAACATCGATGCGGTGCTCAAAGCCATAGAGATTCTCACGGCCAAGTGGGGATTTGCCTGGAGCCCTAAGCGCATCACCGTAAGCACCATCGGCAAACTGCCCCAGTTGCAGCGACTGATCGAGGAGACCAAGGTGCATATCGCCCTGAGCGTGCACAATCCCATCAGCCAACAGCGAGCCCAGATTATGCCGGTTGAGCGAGCTTTCCCCGTGCGCAGCGTGGTGGAGATGCTCAGGCAGTACGACTTCGCCCACCAGAGGCGCCTGTCGGTAGAATATATAATGTGGGCCGGAGAGAACGATAGCATGCGCTATGCCGACGCCTTGGCTCACCTGATGCAAGGCACAAGCGCCAGGGTGAACTTGATAAGATTTCACAGCATACCCGGCAGTGACTTGCGGCCGGCACCTATCGAGACCATGGAGGCATTTCGCGACCGCCTCAACGCCCTGGGCGTGACGGCAACCATACGCGCCAGCCGAGGCGAAGACATAATGGCCGCTTGCGGCATGCTCGCCGGGCGCCAAAAACAGTAATTTCTCCTCTTGACTTTTGACTTTTGACTTTTGACTGGATTAATGGAACGACCAATAAGAGTGGGTATCACCCACGGTGACATAAACGGAATCGGATACGAGGTGCTGCTCAAGACCCTCGAGGATAACCGCATACTCGAACTCTGTACCCCCGTGGTTTATGGTTCGGCCAAAATTGCTGCCTTCTACCGCAAGCTGCTCGATTTTCCACAGGTGCCCTTCACTCAGGTGAAGAGCGGCGAGGAGATTGTCGACGGAGTAAACAATATTATAAATGTGGTAGGCGAGGATGTCAAGGTTGAGCCGGGCACATCGTCAGAGGTCGGAGGCCAAGCCGCTTTTGCCAGCTTGGAGCGCGCCGTGGCTGACCTGAAGGATGGCCATATCGACGTGCTGGTGACTTCGCCAATCAACAAGCGCAACATACAGAGCGAGAATTTCAAATTCCCCGGCCACACCGAATACCTCGAGGCCACCATCGGTGATGGCAGCCAAGCGTTGATGGTGCTGTGCGCCAAAGACCTGCGCGTAGCATTGGTCACCACTCACCTGCCCATCAAGGATGTGCCAGCGGCTATCACCAAGGAGGAGATTCTCAACAAGCTGAGAATCTTCAACCGTTCGCTCATCCGCGACTTCGGCATCGAGGCTCCGCGCATCGCTGTGCTGTCGCTTAATCCACACGCTGGCGAAGACGGACTGCTCGGCACGGAGGAGAAAGACATTATCATTCCCGCCATTGAAGAGGCCAAGCAGCAAGGCATCCTGGCATTCGGGCCTTATGCCCCCGATGGTTTCTTCGGCGCGGGCCGGTTTGTGAAATTTGACGGCATCTTGGCTATGTATCACGACCAGGGCCTGGCACCGTTCAAGGCTCTCGCTATGGATGCCGGCGTCAACTTCACAGCTGGTCTGCCTTATGTGCGTACATCGCCCGACCATGGCACTGGTTACGACATCACCGGCCGAGGCGAGGCCTCGCCCGAATCGATGCGCGAAGCCATCTATTCCGCCATCGACATCTTCCGCAATCGCAAGCGCGAAGACGAATGCCGCAAGCGCCCCCTGCGCAAGCAATATGTGGCCAAGGGCCAAGACAATGTAGTGCTTGACTTGACCAAGGAACAGTGAATAACTAATAGTGAATAGTGAATAGTGAATAGTGAATAGTGAATAGTGAATAGTGAATAACGGCCATCCGGATGGCACCTTATCACTTATAATAACTTATAGTTTATACCTAACATCATGAAATATGGAATCATAGCAGCCGGAGAGGGGTCGCGCCTACAGCAAGAGGGCGTGGCACTGCCCAAGCCGCTCGTCGAGCTCGACGGGAGGCCGATGATCCGCCGCTTGATTGACATATTCCTCAATTGCGGAGCCGAAGAGATTTGCGTCATCGTGAATCAGGAGATGCGCGAGGTGCAAGACTACCTGCGCTCGCTGCAGTTGCCGGTGCCGCTGCGCATAGCGGTGCAAAGCACTCCAAGCTCGATGCACAGCATGGGTGTGCTTGCCCCTTGGCTGAGAGGCGGACGATTTGTGCTGGCTACGGTCGACACGATTTTCTCTGAGGCTGACCTGCGCGCATACGTCGAGGCTTTCAATGCCGACACTGAGGCCGATGGCATGATGGGTGTGACCGATTATGTCGATGACGAGAAGCCGCTCTATGTGGGTGTAGACGCGCAGGGTTGGATTCAGTCATTTGACGACGCTCCCAATGGCAGTCCTTATATCTCGGCAGGCATCTACGGTTTGGACGATCGAGCCATAGATGTTCTTGAGGAATGCCTGGCATCGGGCGCAAGTCGCATGCGCAATTTCCAGCGAGCATTGCTCGCCGCTGGCCTCAAACTCAAGGCCAAGCCTTTTGGCAAGGTGATCGACGTGGACCATGCATCGGACACCGCCATGGCTAAGGCTCTCATCAATGAAAACACAAATAACCATACTAATACCATAACTGATACCAAAACACTTAGAACCTTTATGCAACACATTAAGGATTTCAACGAACTGGAGCAGGCTCTGATCCAGAAAGGCGAGCGCAAACGCGCCGCCATCGTATGGGCCCAGGATGCCACAACGCGCGCTGCCGCAGCTCGCGCATTGGAGAAGGGTCTGATTGAGGCCATCTTCTGTGGCTGCCGCGCCGAAATCGAGGCCGACGAGGCTCTCATGGCCCATAAAGACCATATCACAATCGTAGACGCCGCCGATGGCGACGACGCAGCCGCTAAGGCTGTGGCAATGGCTCGCCGCGACGAGGTGGATCTGATTGTGAAGGGCATGCTCAATACTGACAACATACTGCGCGCCGTGCTCAACAAGGAGCAGGGCATCTTCGAGAAGGGCTCGGTGCTGACTCACCTCACCGCCGCATCTATCCCGGCTTATGGCAAGCTGCTGATGCTCACCGACGTGGCCGTGATTCCTTACCCCAACGATGAGCAGCGCGTGGCACAGGTGCGTTACGCCCTCGATGCCCTCCACGCTTTGGGTATAGAAAAACCCAAAGTGGCTCTGATCCACTGCTCAGAGAAGGTTGATGCCCGCCACTTCCCATTCACCGGCCATTACCAGACTCTCAAGGAACAGGCTGCGGCTGGCGAATTTGGCGAATGCGTCATCGATGGGCCGTATGACGTGAAGGTGGCTTGCAGCGAGGCCGCTATGAAAAAGAAACATATAGAGTCGCCTCTCGAGGGCTATAGCGATGCGCTGATATTCCCCGACATCGAGGCTGGAAACACATTCTATAAGACTATCACTCTGTTTGCCGGAGCCGACATGGCGGGTTGGGTGGTAGGCGCCAAGGTGCCAATCATGGTGCCAAGTCGAGGAGACAGCGTAGACTCAAAGTACCACAGTCTGCTCATGGCAATCCTCAACGCCTAATTACTTATTACTCATTACTTATTACTTTATACTTAACCTTATGCGTATATTAGCTATTAACCCTGGAAGCACCAGCACTAAGATTGCTGTCTATGAAGACACCAAGCCTCTGTTCGTCAAGTCGATATCGCACTCGGCAGAAGACCTCAGCATATTTAACAAGGTATCCGACCAATACGGATTCCGCAAGCAGCTCATCAAGGATGTGCTTGCTGACAATGGATACAATCTGGCCGACTTTGACGCCGTGATCGGACGTGGTCCGCTCTCCAAGCCTGTCGAGGGTGGCGTGTATGTCGTCACCGACGATATGGTCCACGAGGCCAAGGAGGCAGAGCACCAGCACGCTTGCGACCTGGGCTGCATCCTGGCTTTCGACATCGCCTCTGAAATTCCGGGCAGCATCAGCCTTATGGCCGACCCTGGCGTGGTCGACGAGTTGTGCCCTTATGCTCGCATTAGCGGCAGCCCGCTCATGCCTCGCATTGCTATCTGGCATGCCCTCAACCAGCGAGCCATCGCTCGTCGCTACGCCAAGTCAATTGGCAAGAAATACAAGGATCTCAACCTGATCATCTGCCACCTGGGCGGAGGTATCTCGGTTGCCGCTCACGAGCGCGGTCGCGCCATCGACACCAACAATGCTCTCGACGGCGAGGGTCCCTTCTCGCCCGAACGCGCCGGCACACTGCCTTCGGCCGACTTGATCAAACTGTGCTACAGCGGCAAGTACACTCAAGAGCAGCTGCTCAAGCGTGTGGCTGGCCAGGCTGGCTTGGCTGCTCACCTTGGCACCACCGACATGCGCGAAATCCTGCGCCGCATCGAGGCTGGCGACAAGCACGCCGAGCTCATCGTCAACGCTATGATCTACCATATCGCCAAATACATCGCTGCCGAGGGAGCAGTGCTCTGCGGCGACGTTGATGCCATCCTGCTCACTGGCGGCATCGCCTACAGCGACTATGTGGTCAATCGCCTGAAGCGCCGTGTCGAGTTCCTCGCTCCAGTCCATGTCTTCCCCGGCGAAGACGAGATGGAGGCCCTGGCCCTCAACGCCCTGGCTGTCCTCCGTGGCGAGGTCCAAGTGAAAAGCTACACCCAGCTCGACCAAGAGCCCATAGTGCAATAATTCCGCTTTGCCCTTCACTGGTGCCTACATAGCTAAGAGTGGTAAGGCCACTCTCAAATTCTTTGTACATTGATCCCTAATCCCCCTTAGATAAAAATAGCCAGGCCCACAGTGGGCTTGGCTATTTTTTGTATTGTACTATAGTTTTTCGATATCCTCGGCATTGAGGCCAGTGCAGTGAATGATGGTAGCGGTGGAAACGCCTTCTTGCTTTAGACTCCGAGCAATTTCTATGCTCCTTTCATCTCTGCCCTCTTTGTATGCGGTATTGACGATATTGACGTTGTCGCGGAGCACTTTTAGGCTGACCTCCATCTCTACTATTCTATAGGCCGTTTTGGTTTTGCAGTAGATGTCGAATATGGCTCGGCGGTCCTGTGGGCGCAGCCCCAGTTTTTCGGGGTTCATGTAGGTCACATCGACGATTGGTTCCTCGTCCTCAATGATGGTGTTGAGGAAGTGTATGAGTATGTCTTTGTTGGCCTCGGTGCCAAACAGGCGCTTGAATCCGAAGTCGGTAAACGGGTTAATATATTTTTTCCTTGCACATGGCGCTGTCGCATTAATGTTCACATTGCGAATTTACGACTTTTATCTCATACTACCAAATCTTAAAGAGTAAAACTCGGATTTTGTGGAATCGGAGAATTTTACTAATTTTCCAGAAGGCCAACATTTAAAATCTGTCAACTTTTTTTCAGGAACTGACAGAAATTAGGATAAGATTTGAAAATTTGTTGGATAAAATTGTTATATATGTAAACTTTTTAGTAACTTTGCAGTATGAATCTACCACGTAAGTTGATATACTACAAATCCTACTTCATGGATTTCTTCAATACACTCGATGGAGATGTGCAAGAGAAAATCTTGTACATGATTAATATGCTCAAGACTCAGCCACGCTTAAGTACCAAAGTGGTGAGATTGATTCGAGATGGGTTATTTGAATTGAAAATCGAATATGAAAGTAACATATACAGGTTTTTCTTTATTTTTGACAAGGGTAACATTGTAGTGCTCTTCAATGGCTTTACTAAGAAGACGCAGAAAACACCACCAAGAGAAATAGAAAAGGCTTTAAGGATAATGAAAGAATATTATGAATCAAAAAGAGATGGAAAATAAAGATTTACATAGTTTAGACGAATTGCTCGATCAGCGCTACGGGGCTGTGGGTACCGAAAGCCGAGCTGAGTTTGATCGTCAAAGTGAGTTGTTCTACTTTGGACAAATCATACGGGAGACTCGTAAAAAAGAGAAGATGACCCAATCTCAACTTGCAGCTTTGGTTGGTACCACCAAAAGCTATATCTCGCGTATTGAGAAAGGCTTAATTGAGCCTGGAATTACTCTGTTTGTGAGAATTCTCAACGCATTGGGCCTGCGAATGGAGATTACTACTCCTATTTGCTACACTTGACCAAAGAGTGTAATTAGGGTTCAAATTAAAATTAAGCTTCATTCTCGGGTATACCCGGATGACAACCCCTACGGGGTAGCCATCCGGGCGACCTCCATATTTAACTTCTAATTGGACTCTTACTTCTCAGGGGAATTTAACGGAAATGAAGTCTATGGATTTTCTCGGCCATGGGGCCAGAGTAGGGGTAGGGTAGCGAATCATAGGGAGCCGGTGCGGAAGTTGGTTACGGGCTTGTGGGAAATTGAATGTCTCCAACTCAATAGAAGCTTGCCGCATCGCCACCTCCTTAGGCCTGTTGTGATAATTCCTAATCAAAAATGTAAATCAGTGATAGATAATGGATATACTGCGCAGGGAGCTGAATGAGATATATCTTGGGCAGGGGCTTGGAGAGGAGCATCTGTCTGAGCAGGTGGTGCGCGAAGCGTTGCGGAAGGCGAGGGCTTTTTCGGAATTGTCAAAATGCAGCGTGGTGGTGACGGATATAGCGAGCGACAAGTCGTTTTTCTACTCGGGACATATATCCGACTTTATGGGTCTTACCGAGAGCCAAAAGGCTCAGGAGGAGTTGGCGTCGAGCGATGAGGATTTTCTTTATGCCAGGATGCACCCCGAGGATTTGGTGGATTTGCGAATGTTGGAATATGAATTCTTCAAACTGGCCGACAAGGCTCCGACAGATCGCAAATTAGATATTCAAGCTTATGCCACTGTAAGAATGGCAACCGCTGAAGGCCGCTATGTGAGGATATACAAAGGCACCCGAGCGATGCAGCTGTCCCCCGCTGGCAAGCTATGGCTTATGCTATGCACTTATGACTTGAATCCGTATTATGAAGGTGGAGGCACCAACCCGGTGATAGTGAATATGCGCACTGGCGAGGTGACTCATCTCTACTTTGATAATCAGCGCAGCCATATCCTATCGGAGCGAGAGAAACAAGTGCTGAGACTGATAAGGGGCGGCAAGCTGAGCAAGGAAATCGCTGATGAGTTGGGCATCTCAGTGAATACCGTCAGCCGCCATCGGCAAAAAATCTTGGAGAAATTGTCGGTCGACAATTCGATTGAGGCTGTCAATGCTGCAGTGAGAATGAGGCTGCTATAGTCATAAATGACTATTGTACGCGTGGCCTAAAGCCTGTAACTTTGCGGCAAAAAGAATATGAAAAAGGCATTATTCATTTTGCTGTTGATGGCCTACAACTCGCTTTGCTTTGGCCAACAAGCCGGGTTCAGTTGGCCCAGCGCTACCGTCTACTTCCTAATCACTGACCGCTTTGTCAACGGCGACACAGCCAATGACCAAAACTATGGCCGCATCAATGATTACGGCGATGGGCGGCTCAATGCTGCTACTTTCCATGGCGGAGACCTCAAGGGCATATTGCAAAAAGTGGAGGAGGGTTATTTCGACGCTCTGGGCGTGGATGTAGTGTGGATGACTGATGTGTACGAGCAGATCCACGGCTGGCAGCCGGGCAGCGGAGGAGCTGTCAACGACTTCCCGCATTATGGCTATCATGGGTATTATCCCTTGGATTACACACAAATGGACAAGAATTATGGCACCATCGCCGAGATGCGCCAACTCGTTGATGCTCTCCATAGCCGCGGCATACGCGTGATGCTCGGCGCCAACATCAATGACCCAGGTTATCCTACGTTGCTCGACGCTGTGCAGTACGGCTTTTGCTCCCACCGATGGCATGACTGCAGAGCAAGCAGCAGCTCATAATCCTGATTGGAATTATGAATCGTGGGCGCAATTTCAAGATTGGCCTAAGTGGTGGACCGACGCCTGGCTGCGCACACCTGCTGAATCATGGGACCAGACCGACAAGCAGACCATGACCCTCTACGGCTTGCCCGATTTCAAGGATGAGAAGACCGAGAGGGTAAAGCTCCCTATCTTTCTGAAGGAAAAGTGGGCCCAGGAGGGTGCCTCTAATGATGCTTGGGTGAATCCTTCGGCTCGCCATCTGCGCAAAGATATGCCTTGGGCGCCGGCTGACTATGTAATAGCTTGGATAGCATCGTGGGTCGAGGAATTCGGCATTGATGGCTTCCGCTGCGATATCGTGGAGTATGTGCATGGAGATCGCTGGCGGCAATTGTATGACGCATGCAATCTGGCGCTTGACAAGTGGAGAAAAGCCCATCCCGATGACCCAGCCTCGACCTGGACGGATGCCTTTTACCTTACTGGCGATTTTGATAATGCCTATATTGACTATAAGCCAGATTATGCCAACTATGGGTTCTCGTCGATGGTGAATTTCTATTTCCCTAAGCGTGGCGATTTGGATGGGATAGTGCCAGTGTGGCGGATGTATGCCGATTCGATAGCTGCGCATCCGGGTTGGCATTCCTTCAATTATCTCAACAATTCCTACCATCGCGATGCTGACTTCGCCAATATGACGGATTGCCTGACTACCTTGCTTCTCTCACCTGGGGTGGCACAGCTGTTTTATGGCGATGAGACGCGGCGAGATGTCAGCCATTGCCCGGCCTTGCAGAATGTCGACAGTGACCAGGCCTTTCGCGCTGACATGGATTGGGACAACATCGATGTCAATCTTTTGAATCACTGCCAAAAATTGGGCCAGATACGCCGCAGCCATCCTGTGATTGCTACGGGCCGACAGATTACCCTCAATCCTCACACCTGCGCTCGCATCTCTGATAATGATACCCTTATTATCAGAGTAAAACCAATCCCAAACGACCCAATACCCGTATCCCCTCTCTTTCCCGATGGAATAGTGCTTACAGATCTCTACACAGGCCGGCAATCCCCAGTGAAAAATGGCACCGTCTCCTTCCCCTCCTTCCAAAACAATGTCGCCATCCTCGCTAAGCAAAGATAACTTTGTGAAATTTTGTGGATTCGGGGAATTTTACTAATTTTGCGATATGATACCACGACTACCGACAATTGGTGAATTTTAGGACGAGAATAGAGTATGAAGTATCCGATTGGCATACAGAATTTCAAGAATCTGCGTAAGGGAGGATTTGTCTACGTGGATAAGACGGCCTATATTTATGATTTGGCCCATAATCGTCCATGTTGTTTCTTGAGCCGACCGAGGCGATTTGGAAAGAGTCTTCTGTTGTCAACGATGGAGGCTTATTTCTGTGGGGAAAAATCGCTGTTTGAAGGACTGGCAATCTATGAACTGGAACAAGAGTGGACTAAACACCCAGTGCTTCACCTCGATATGAATAATGGGAACTTCTCCTCAGTAGAGAAACTGGAAGAATTTCTCTCTAACGAACTCCATAAGTGGGAAGAAGAATATGACGTAGAGGTATTGACAAGTGAATTAGGTATCAGATTCGAGAATGTTATTGACGCGGCATTCAAGAAAACCGGCCGTCAGGCCGTGATTCTTATAGATGAATATGACAAGCCTTTGCTCCAAGTCATCACTAAGGAATGGGAGCAAAGGAAATACCGCTCACTCTTAAAACCATTCTATGGTACCCTTAAGAAGGCAGAGGATCATATAAAGTTCATTTTCCTAACTGGTGTGACCAAATTTGGCAAATTGAGTGTGTTCAGCGACCTTAATCAGCTGAAAGACATTTCTCTGATGCCTGAATACAAATCAATATGCGGAATCAGCGAGGAAGAGTTTCAACACTACTTCCAACCCGAACTAAAAGATTTTTCTGCTGCTCAAGGTCTTGACCAAGAGGAGACCCTGAAGGAATTGAAACGCATGTATGACGGGTACCATTTTTCGCGCATCGTCACTTCAGGTGTCTTCAATCCCTATAGTCTTTTGAATTCTCTTGATGAGAAAGATTTTGGCAGCTACTGGTTCCAAACCGGCATTCCCTCTTTTTTAGTAGACCTGCTAAAAGAAAGCCATTACCATCTCACTCGCTTAGACAACGCCATAGTAACCGAAAAGTTGCTCACTTGTGTAGACGATCCAAAGTCTACCCCAATAACAGTCCTCTATCAAAGCGGCTTTCTTACCATCAAATCCTATGATCCTTTAACGCGCTTCTATACTTTGGACTTCCCTAATGAAGATGCGAAAAGGATTTTCTTGACTCATATACTGTCTCATTTTTCATGTATAGATTCACAAGAAATATTCGCAACATCTCCAAAGATTGGATAATTGAGAAGGAATAAATTATGAAGCTGATCCCACAGGCCATCGACAATTATGTGACCATTATCAAGGACAATTATTATTTCTTTGATAAGACCGCCTACATAGCTACAGTAGAGCGCGAGAAGAATTTTATTCTCCTGGTGCGTCCCCGCCGTATGGGCAAGACTCTCTTCTCAAGCATGTTGATGACCTATTATGATATCAACTACAAAGACCAATTCCAAGAGCTGTTTGGAGGCTTAGCCATTGGCAAGAATCCTACACCGCTCGCCCACAGTTTCCTCACCCTGAGGTTTGATTTTTCGCACGTAACATCTGATATTGACCTGCTGGAACAAAGTTTTACCGAATACTGCAAAGGACAGATTTGGATCTTTTTCAAGCGTTACCCCACAATATACACCGATGAGGAAAAGTCCCAGATTCTGGGAGCCCTCACCATAAAAGGCGCTCTTGTCAACCTGGTGGAACTCACTCACCTCAAAGGCCATAAGATATATCTATTCATTGATGAATATGACAATTTCACCAATCTGGTCTTGGCCGCTCACGGAGTCAAGGCCCACGAAGAGATAACCCATGGCGATGGCTTCTATCGTGATTTCTTCAAGGGCTGCAAAGGCACATTCGACCGGATCTACATGACTGGCGTATCGCCCGTGACCTATGACGACATCACATCGGGGTTTTCTATCGGAGGCGTAGTAGCATTGAATCCGCGCTTCGATCAAGCCATCGGTGTCACTGAGACCGAGTTGCGAGCCATGATTGACTATTACCGAGAGCAAGGCTGCTATGAAAGGTCGACCGATGAGATTGTAGCTGAGATGAAACCTTGGTATGACAATTTCTGTTTCTCTCTCGACAGCTATGGCAAGGCCCCGACCATCTACAATACCTCGATGGTTTGGCGGTATATGAACGAAATGGTGCTCTCTGGCCAACCGCCAAAACAGATGCTCGACCGCTCGGCTCGCACCGACCCTAAGAGTCTGAATTTCTTAGTAATGTCAGAAGACCTCGAGAATCGCGAGGAACGCATTGAGATTATCAAAGACATCTGCGTCAAGGGTTACACCACTGGCGAAGTAAAGGAGGAATTCCAAGCTTGCGACGCTGGCGATGAGGATAATTTCAAAAGCTTGCTCTATTATTACGGCACTTTGACCTTCGGAGGGCGCGACGCTTTGGGATTTCCCAAATTGATAGTACCTAACAAGACCATGGGCGATTTGTATCTCGGCTACTTGATGCAAATTATAGAGCAAGAGGGCTTTCGCCTTAATGGACGCCGCAAAAAGCTCGAAGAAGCCATCCAAGAGGCGGCAGTGTCTGGCCAATGGAGGCAAATGGTGATGGATGTCGGAGCTCTTTGCAAAGATTATTCGAGCCTGCGTAATGCCAACCAGGGCGAAGCCAGCGTGCAAGCCTTTGCTCGCGGATTGCTATGCCTCAATCCCTATTTTGATGTATGGCCAGAATTGGAACTTAATCTCGGTTACAGCGATATTCTGCTTATACCTAAAGGCACAGAACATTGCCCAACTCGCTATAGCTATCTAATCGAGCTGAAGTACATGAATATGCGTGACAAACTCTCGGACCGCTACGTCAAGGAGGCGTGCGAACAGCTCGACCGATACTCGCGCGATGCGCATCTACGTGGGAGCGCCTTGCTGCGCGGCTCCAAACTCATCTGCCTATACATGATATTCCGTAACCAACGCCTCGTTGACAAGGGCGAGTATAAACCCAAAAACCTTTAACATTGATCTTCTAATACTTCATCTGCATGGGCAAGGAGAAATATTTGAAATATTACGGTTGGATTATTTCACTGTTTTTCCTGCTGATGGTCTGTCCCGGTGAGATATGGTCAAAAGATAAGAAGGGAGAGATGGGGAGCAGCCCTATCGAACTGAAGGAGCTGGAGGTGAAGAAGGATTTGAGGATGGTGCATATAGTGGCGTTTGTGAGAGATAATTCATTGCTCACTACGTATACTGACACTGCCTTCCTCTTCCGCGAAAAGTGGGTGGATTTCATGCTCCCTCTCGACCGCAAGAACCGAGACAAGGGGTGGAGATTGCCAAGAATATTGTCGTCAAAATCTTATTTCAGGTTTACCAACGACAAGGGCATCGACAGCGTAAGCCACAAATTTGAGCAGCATTTCTCATGGTCGGATTGGATTAACCCTGTCGACCGAATCCCCTTGCCCAAGCCGCTGAGAGGCGTAAAACAAGCCACAGACACAATCTATGGCAAATACAGCCCAACGGAGACTTGGATCAAAGATGGAGACACTGTCACTCTAAAGATAAACGTGCTGGCTGACCAGAGAAGCCGCAAATGGGTGCCCAGGCTGTCAACCTTCTTCAGCGATGAAGAGGGCCAGAAATTTGACTTTGAGGATTTCCGCATCACCTATCATTTTCGCAACATCGCCGACACCACCATCTACGCTCGCGACATAACCCAGATCACGGCTCATATTGCAAGCGAGGGCCGAGGGCGAAATATTTTCAGGTTCAACCCTGTCGAAGAGCCGTATTTCACCGAAACTTCGGCCGAGATGTATATCATAGATTACGAACTCCTTACATCCAAAGAGGCTAAGAAATGGGAAAATGACAATCTGGAGGGCCTCAGTTTAGACCTTGCGCCCCCATCCAATATTGTGCCTCCTATTACTCCCGAAATCGCTGCACTCATCAGCCGCGTGGAGAGTGCCCAAGAAATTGACGAGGCTGATGCCCGCGCCCGCCTCCAGGTAGACCAGCGCCTCGCTGGGCGTCCCCTGGAGGGTTATTCCAACGCTGAGGTAATCCGCCGTGTCCTCCTCAATGCCCTCGGCATCAAGACCAAGCGCAAATACAACAAAGACACTCGCCGCCGCTCCCCCTTCTGACCAAAAGGAAAGGCGAGCAGACCCAGTCTGCTCGCCTTTTGAGCGGTAGACGAGGCTCGAACTCGCGACCCTCAGCTTGGGAAGCTAATGCTCTACCAACTGAGCTACTACCGCCTATTTCTGTGTTGGTGGTGCAAAGTTAGGCATTTTTGTTGAATCTACAAAATTTCCCGCAAGGAATTTTCACGATTCTATGTCGGAATTGCATGATGTATAATCAGGCTTATTTCTTGGCAGGAATGATGGATAGGGATAAAGTGATGATTGCTAGAGACAACAAGAGCCAGGGGGTAGTGATGAATGGGTCTGATAAACCCTCCAATGCAGTGGAGATGCCTCCAGCGAGATAACCAAGCGCTCCCAAAAGAGCTGAGGACATGCCAGCCTGGGCGCGCCCAGCATCCATCGCCAAAGAAACGGAGGCTGTGTTCAAGGCACCTAATCCCAGATATATTACAAGTACTCCAGATTCATATAGCCAATAACTGTCAGCTATCCATAATACTACTGCTACCCATAAGGCTCCGATGAGTATAACAATAGCAGACACCGTCATTAAAAATTTTTGATTTCTAAAGTGGGCGCTCGCCATTGCCATAATGGCAAGCGCTATCGCATTGGCTCCCAATGTAAGACTAATACCGCCTTCCCCCATCCCCATTTTGGTCATAATAAACGGAGCGGATGAGAGATTGACAATTATTAGGGACATCAACATCGAATATCCTATGCAAGGAATCAAATAAGCAGAGTTGCCCAATAGATGCTTGATAGAGAGCAACAAAGAGTGTGGAGCTATTGAGATTCTATTCTCTTTAGCAAGAGTTTCTCTGTACCATAGAGTGCATGGCACCATTGCAAGGCCGAGAAACTGCAGTGTCCAAAATACCCCTTGCCAACCATGGTGCACGGCTATGAACCCTCCGAACACTGGGGCAAGTACCGTAGCAATGCCATTTATCATGCTGACCGTGCCATACATTTTTGTCAATTCATTGCCGGTGTAGCAATCTGCCACAATTGAGCGAGCAATTACTACGCCGCCAGATGAGGCCAAGCCCTGTACAAAGCGCAAGGCGATAAACCATTGGATGGACGGTGAATAAATACACCCAAAGGTGACAATAAGATAGGCCACTAAGGACCATAGGGCGGGGCGTTTGCGGCCAGTGCTATCACTAATAGTCCCAAACAACAGTTGTCCAATGGCTAGACCCACCACACATACGGCGAGCGACATTTGCACACTCGAGGATGAGGTAGAAAAGTAATTCACGATTTCGGGCATAGATGCAAGATACATATCCATAACGAATGGAGCAAACGCACTCAGTATGCCGAGGTAAGCTGCCAGAAAGACTTTGCTGTTGTTTGGGGTTGAAGTCATAGAGGGGATTGGTTTATTCATTTGTTAGGGATTCCTCTCGTTTCATGCGATAGAAATCACGGAGGACATCAAAAGCAGCTTTCTTTTGTCCAGAATCTGAAACCAGACCTTTACGATTAAAGAAATTTTGGGTTTGATGATTTTGTCTACGCGGAGAACGGAAGTCCTTAAGTATCCAAGGAGAGCACCCAGCCCAACCTGGTTGACGATTGTACATACGCAGGGTGCGTTCATAAAGATCCGCTTGGTATTCTTCAGTCCACTTTTGATTGGCTGGGCCATGCAATCCTGCCACTGCGCCACCACCAAATTCACTTACGAAGAAAGGCTTATCGTAAGGAATATCATAAGAGTGTATGTCACAAGTCTCAGGAGTACCGCCATACCACCCCAGATAGGCATTGAAACTCACAATATCGACGTACTCATTCATGTTATCTCGGATATGTGCTGTGTAATCGTCCTCCTCAGCAATTTCCATAGCCATAGAGACCAGGCGCTCAGTGTCGGCCTCTTTGACCTGGCGAGCCAAATTGGATAGAAATTGATCTCTATCCTCACTGTGGGGCGTTTCGTTGGCAATGCTCCATACGGTGATTGCACAACGATTATGATCGCGCTGCATATTGTCGCGCAATTGAATCGAAGCATTGGCGTAGGTATCGGGATTATCCCAGGCTATAGTCCAGTATACCGGAATTTCTGACCAAACCATAAATCCCATTTCTTCAGCCTTGCGCACCATGTACTCGCTATGAGGATAATGCGCTAAGCGCACAAAGTTGCAATTAAGTTCTTTTGCCCATTGCAGCAGTGTATCGCAGTCTGACTTAGTGAGGGCGCGAGTTGCATTGAATGGGGCCTCTTCATGTATGGAAATTCCACGCAGAAATACGGGTGCTCCATTAAGCTTGATTTGTTTGCCCTCAACATCGAGATGGCGGAAGCCTATTCTGTCATTCAAAGTTTCATTGCCGCATGTGATGGCCACATCATAGAGAGTGGGAGATTCTGGAGACCATAAGTTTGGCTTCGCTTTGATTAGAGCTGAGGCTTTGCCTTGGGAATCAGTGGTAAGAGTTTGATTAATCTTTAGCTCTGGAATATTAATTTTAACCTCCACACCCTCAATTGGATTATTGAGGATAACCGTGGCTTGAAGGGTGTCATATCGATTTGGAGCTAAAGCCAATGAGTAATCATCGACCGATATCTCAGGTGTTGACACTATCATCACATCGCGGGTTATACCGCCATAGTTCCACCAATCGCTAATTAATGTTGGCACATCCTCGGCATGGCGAGTATTGTTAACTCGCACTATCAGAGTGTTATCCTTTTCTTTTAATTTGCCAGTGACATCGAAACTAAAGGGGGTAAACCCGCCTATGTGCCAGCCTAATTTCTCACCATTAAGATAAACATCAGCGCGATAATTGACAGCAGCGAAGTAGAGATAGTTAGACCCCTCTTTAGGGTCTTGATAGTCGAAATCCTTTTTATACCAAATCGAGCCCTCGTATAGCATTAGTTCGGGTCGTTGGGTGTTCCAATCGCCAGGCACTTTGAGGGTTTCCTTATCACAGAAATCATATTCAGCGTGCTCGTAATTTGATTTAGGTTGGTAGTTTCTGAAAAAACCATTTCCTGTCTCTTGCATACGATAGTCATAGAAGCCAGTCTCTACGGGATCTATGATAGTTTGCCAAGTGCCATTGAGGAGTACATAGTCACGAGCATACACATTCTGTAGAATCCGAGAGTCCTCGGCATTCAGAAACATCCAGCAAGAGGACAGCAATAGGGTGAGAGTAATAGCTTTCATAAAATTTGGATTGATGTTTGTAAAGAAAAAAAGGTGACAGTGGCCTGATCGACGTCCAGCGATGAGCCACTGTCACCATCATGAGAAAAATTTACCAAACTATAACCTTTTGCGTTTTGGTCGTGTCTTTCACAATGTAGACGCCGGGGGCGCTGACAGAGAGAGTGGTTTTTTGCTTAGCCAGTTGACGACCTTGTAGGTCGTAGATATCGCAGGGAGTATTAGCTATGATAGTGCGCCCATCCACTCTTATCGCTGATTCGGTAAGGGTCTCCACTGATTCTAAGCCCGAGGTGTAGAATTGTACCAGAATTTCGTTAGAGGGTTCGCTTACGTAAGTGCTTGATGTATCGGAATCGTAGGCCCAAGAGCAGATAGAGTAGATATACTCCATGCCTGAAATTACGTAAAGATCTTCAAATTGATATGATTCGATATCGCCGCCTTCGAAATTCACTTGGTTCAACTCTGTGACAACAATGGCACCCTCATTGAGATCCTGCATCACATTTACTTCGTCAAGGAAGAATGCAGCGCCAGATACGGTATAGAAGTAAATCGAGCCATAGTCTACACCTGATAGGTTCACAGTGCCATCAGCCACACCATTCACATCGAAATACAGGTCTTCGACCTCGTCATAATATTGTATGCGCAGACGGTCACCAGCCTTGCCATAGGCTTTGGCATATACTTTGGCTGTGCCATTGCCATTTGTCAAATCAAGGTAGGGAGTGCAAACGTAGAAGATATCCTCATACTCTTCTTGGCATCCCACCATGCCTGCCGCAATGGTACCTCCATAGACTGTCCATCCAGAAACATGGGTAAAATTGCTCAAATCATCAAGATAAGCGCCCTCAAACACATAAGGATTGTCCATCGTATAGGGCATATCATTCAGCTTAGAGAAATCTTCTGATAAGATAGAAAAATCAGGTGTATACTCTTTGGCTTCGTAGTGTTGCACTACAGATATATAGTAGCCCGAGGCTCCATTGACTGCTTCCCAATTAGCGGTGAACGAACCATTATCCGCATCCATCTCTGTGGCCTCAAGAGCTACTGGAGGCCTGATGCCGAACACATGCTCGCGCTCATAAAGGGTAGTGATGAAGTCGCCTTTTGTGGCTTGTAGGGTATAATAGTGCTCACCCTCCATGTTGAGGCCGGTAAATGCGTATTCAGTATCGGTAGTGAAAAGATCGGAAACCACCTTTTGATCCGAACTGAGACCTTGCGATGCAAACTCAATGTTATCGACAAGTACGCATCCATCATTGCTTGGCCAGATCTCCAACTCAAACCCGTAGTATTGGTCTGAGTAATCATTGCTGATGCCATAGTAGTCAACAGCATTAGCTATGTCAAATTCAATGGTAGTACCCAGCACATTGGCTACCTCACCCTTATTTAGGAGTTTAGATGAGCCAGTATCTGTGATGCCATAAAGGCGCCACTCGGTGGAATAGGGGTCTCCTCCGTAAGTTGGGGCAATTGTATTCTCAGCGACTACAGTCATTTGGCATCTAAAGTCTGATACCAGACCTCCTACAGGAGTGCAAATGTTGGGCAGCCAACGTGAATTGAAGTAGCGAGTGTAATCTTCATAAAATAGGATACCAGTGCTCTGGTCCAATGGATTGGTGCCAACTTGGGGTTGTTTTTCGTTAAGTTCGATAGTCCAGCCATCGGGGAGATTGAAATTAGTGACCATCATGTCTTCATCCCATTCCATATCCTCAAAGTCAATCGAGGTTTCAGTCTTACTATTGGGGTCAAAAGAGGTTTCCCAAAGGTTTATCAGGTAACCATCGCTTTGGGGGTCACCATTCCAAGAAAGGGTAAAACCATCATTGGTGAAGTGAGAAACGGAGATTGAATATGGCTCCATGATTTTGTCCTTCACGCGCTCTATTTTCAGGTCGTCGATGATCACTCCATCGCTGTAAGTCATTGCGTTGAATTGTACGAATGCGTCATTGCCCTCATAGGGGACATCGATTTCGAATTCAACATCAGTCCATCCATCTTCGGGGTAAAATGTCTGGATATAACTCTGATGTTCGGTTGCCATTTCTATATTAGCCCAGTCGTGACAGCAGGGTGTCACCACCATGGTGCATGGATACTCGCTTGCCGAGCGGCAACGAAATGATATGCGGATCACACCATTGAGGTTGAGGTTGTTGGGAGTGTTGAGTATGCCCCCAAGGTTGGGGTAATACAAAGCCACTGCGCCACCAGCCTGATATATACAGCAGCCTGACCAACCAGGAGTCTGGGTAAAGGCTGCTTCTATGTGGTAATCGGTGTCAGGGTCGATTTTGCCTTTGTCAAAATCGATGATGTATCCTGAGATGTCAAGGCTGGTATCGATATCATCGACCGAGCCGTCGTACATGAGATCGAAATTCTCAGAGAGGAGAAGCTCAGTCTCTGCATTGGCGCTGGCCTGGGTAGGTGTTTGCTGGCCATTAGGGGCTTTGCGTACCGCAGGAGATTCTTTGATTGACTTAAAGAGGTCTGTTGCTTGGTCTTGGCTCAAGACTCCGAGTTCAGGGGATTCAGTAGAGCGTGATGGAGTTGCGACAAGCTCCTTAGATGTTGGGTTAAGCTGGCGCGTAGCGCTGGCAGCCGTTACCCAGCATGCAATCAGCATAAAAGCAAGAGTAAATTTTCTCATACCGTTTTCGGAAAATTTTTGGATTAATTATTAGATTTGTCGTTGCAAAGATATGGCTTTTATCGACCAATTGACGTTTCAGATAGTGTTAGATTCATTTCAAAATAAGAACAGTAATGTTAATATTGTATGATTAAAATATTATGTGTATCTTTGCAATTCATTAGATTTTAATCGACTAAGCCTATTTCAAGAATGAAACCACGAAATCATATACAGTATACTATCCTCACCCGAGCAGACTGGGCTGAGGGTCAATTGTACATCCCTGAGGCTTTCTATATGGGGGTCACCCAAGGGAGTGCTATAGTGCAAATTAGGAATCGACATTTCTTCCTTGAATATCAGAGCGAACTCCATCAATTCGGAGGCTCTCTTATCCAATGCCAAAATATGAGTGATGATTTCCAAGCTCGTATTTTTACATATCCTAGGGCGCTTTTGGAGCCGCTTTTTAAGGCTATAGGGTATGATTGGTATGATTTCTTTGACGTCAATTCCTTTTACCAGCATGTTGATGATCCTCGCAGTCAGCGTACCTGGCGGGAGTTTAACCAATGGTTAGACTTAGCCCGGACCCTATTTTCCCCCGAGTCAAAAATCAAGTATCCGCAATTGCAGCAAGAGAATTTTCTGGCAGGCTACTGGATGTGGGCTATTGGTACTCTCCAAGAGGCGATGGTGCTATCAAGAGGGATGAGTCCTGCAAAGATGATTTACCGAAGATTTTTGAAATTGGTAAATCAACAAGCCATAGACCATCATGATGTGAAATATTATGCCGATATCTTGTCAATATCGCCTCGATATCTAAGTAAGATTGTCACAGAATGTACAGATGGGGTCACCCCTAAGCAAATCATTGATAGGCATCTCCTCGAGCTAATAAAGGAATTGTTGAAAGACCGCTCCCTAACCCTCATCCAAATAGCCGACCAACTCAATTTCCCCGACCAATCCTACCTCAGCCGTTTTTTTTATCGCCACACCGGCTTTTACCCTTCAAAGTTTCAAAACTTAGCGCCTTGATGTATCCAAATTTTGTGCTCAGGGGCAAATGCAAGGGGCGCAACTGTTTCACGCGGTTGCGCCCCCTTCTATGTTAGAGTTGCCTGTAATTAGGAGGGGTTATTTCACGTAGACCTTCTTGCCGTTGATGATGTAGAGGCCGGGACGGCTGGTGTCGTTGACGCGGATGCCCTGGATGTTGTAGATTACATCCTGGCCATCGGTGTCAGCCTTAACGCTGTTGATGGCGGTTGTGGTGGGTATTCTCACGGCGATGTTGTCGAGGATATAGTAAGCTGGCACTGACATGCCGCTGCCATTATCAATATCGCTGAGCATGTTGAGGCGTAGAGTCTTGATGGCACCCAGGCCGCTGAGGTCAACCTTTATGTAGCCAATCAGAGGCACACCCTCGGTGAGCACATCCTGCTCGATGATGCCGGTTGATTCGCCCTCGGCATCGAGGCCTTCAAACACAACCTTTACATAATTCTCAGGGGTAGCAGCCGGGCTCATAGAGTTGCCGTTGAGCAGCACATTCAGGGTGTAAGCGTTGAGAGCCAGATATAGGTGGTCGATCACTCGGGCATCAGTGTCCTTGAATGTCATGGTTGGACGATCATCGCTCCATTCGTTGAGGTATCCAAAGGCTACGGCAAAGTTGTCAGAATCATCATAGCCGCCCTTGCCGGTGGTGCTGAAAGCCTCGAGCTGCTCCTCAAAGTCGCAACCGGCATAGTCGTTGGTCACATAGTCAGAGATGGCAACGCCGCCATTCCAGTAGGCGTATGAGCCATAGTTGCAGTTGAGCTCAGAGTAGAGGTCAGTGTTGTTTTGGTCATACCACCAGTAGTTGTCGGCTGCGTCATAGATGCCGTAGCCATCGGCTCCGTAGAGGAGCTTGCCGCCGTATTCGGGGCTGTCGATGAGCGACGACCAGTTTTTCTCACCGAGCATGTTGCCGTCGCCCTTGTAGTCATCGTTTTCGAAAGTGAGCACGGCGATGGTGTACGAACCATCTTCCTCAGCGAAGCTGGGAGAAGCGATAGCGCCCATAGCGAGGCACATAGCAGCGATTTTGTAAATCTGTTTCATAGGTTTTTGTTTAGGGGTTAATATTGGGTTTTATTGGTTTTTCACCAGAGATATCCCTGGCGATTTTTATTTGACATATATTTTCTTGCCCGATTTGATGTAGATGCCGTGGGATGGGTTCACCACCTTGCGACCCATCAGGTCGTAGATCGAATCATCGGTCGAGCGTGGGTCGGCAATGACAGAACTTACGCCTCCTACCTCGCGCGGAGTGATAATAATCGGATCCTCATCATAACCGGGGATTAGGTGCAAGTCGATAAACTCAGTTATCTCAGTCGAACTCTCGCCGAGCCATCCGCAATACTGGAATATGCCAGTATATACGCGTATGAAATTGATTTCATTGAGTTCGACTGGGTTGCCATCCTCATCAACGGCCCAACTGATATCGAAAGTAGAGTAGATGTCAGTATTGAGAGAATCATCGACATAGCCGTAGGCATCGGGTGCGTAGCGGTACATCACCCAGTATTGGCTATTGCCTGTGCCATAGTTGACAGCATTGTTGGGCAGGCGCCCGCCCTTGAAGGTTAGGCTCTCGGCCGTCACCCACTCTGGCCAATAGCTCTGCTGGTGGAATGAATTTTTCATGTGGTAGCCAGTGGAATCGCAACGCTCGCCATCCTGGGTCCAGGTAGCTTCCCAGCGGATATATTCGTCGTAAGTCGAGAAGGGCTCGGTAGCGGTGCCGCTCTCGGCCGTGGGCTTGTAGTAGGTAATCTCAAAGTCGTGGACTTCGCCGGTGTAGTATTCCCAACCGGCTAATTCATACCACTTGGCAGTGTCAACATTGTCTCCCACGCCCACCATCACGATGCCAGGCTCAAATGATCCGCCGATGGTCTCCCTCCCATACACTGGGTCGCTGTTGGCATAGTAACCGTTGCCGCAGATGCGCAGGTCGCTGCCCACGCCATTCTGTACTGGGTGGTCAAAAGCCACGGTGATATAGCCGCCATAAGGGCCAAGGCAAACCATCAGGCCGCTGTTGAGGGCATCGGCGCAACTGGCATTCATGTCATCCTGTGAGGTGGTGCCATCGGCCTCGGGCAGAGTGTTGATAAACTGTCCCGGAGCAGGCATATATTCCAGCACCTTAATTTTTTGCGACTGAGCTTGCGCCCCCAAGCCGCACACCACAAATATAAATAATAGATGTAAATATCTTGTCATCAAATTTTAAATTTAAAATAAGAGACTAAACCACCGATTTCCACTGATTCCTTATTTTTCATTTTTCATTTTTCATTTTTCATTTTTCATTCTTCATTTTCCTCGACTGGCACAGCCAGGATATGGGCTGGGTTGATATATACCTTTTGAGGCGAGAATATCTGCGTGCCCGCTGGGGTGTAGCCATAGAGGTATCCGGCTGTAGCGTAGCTGCGCGCATCGGTGAAGTAGAGATTCTGGGTGTAGGGCGACACATAGATGTCGTAGGGACTCTGTAGCGAGGCTATCAAGTCGGTAATTTCTTGGGTATAGATGATGTCGGAGATGCTGAGGGTAGCGGGGTTGATGGTATGGATGTCATACTTATACTCGTAGGTGATGTATGAGAAAGCCGCGCCCACGGTGTAGAAGAGTTGGCCATCGCTTGTGCTGGCAGTAGATGGAAAGTCGAGTACAGTAAATTCATCGGTGTCGCAATTGAGTATGATTGTGGCTGGCTCGACATAATAATAGTCGCCTCCCGAATTGATGCACAGGTATTGTCCGGCCTGGGCCATGCCGCCGTAGAGGTTGATATGGCCGGTGTCGATAGTTTTGATCGACTGCATCGTGGCGGCATCGACCACCTGCACCGTGGTCTCGTAAGCATGATCCTCAGAATACCCATAGCCGCCGCTGTTGGCCACGTATAGCTTGCCGTTGTACAGTTTGATTCCCTCTGGCTCCCAACCGACCTCGCAGGTTGCCACTACATTCTTTGTGGCAACGTCGATCTTGGCGACATAGCCTTTCTCAAATGTCTGGTCGCCGCATATATGGGCATAGCTGGTCAGATAGATGTATTCGCCGTCGGTGCACATCTTGCGATTGTTGGGCACCTTCTCGGTGGCTCCGCAGGCAGTGCCGTCAGGGTGGATGTATTGCACGATATTGCTCCAGTTTACGGCAATGGCAATCAGTGTGTCGTTGACCTGGATTATGTCGTTGGGAGTGTCGCCGAGCTTGTAGCCGTTGACTTGCCTAAACCATTGGTTGGTCAGTACGCCAGTGGTTGAGTCATAGTACGATAGTTGTCCGTTGTCGCTCTGCCAGTTGCCTTCGTTGCACACGATGACATTTTCGCCAGTGAGCGTGGGCTCCGGCGTAGGCGTAGACGGTTCATCTTTGTCGCTGGAACAACCAGCGACAAGGACCCCGAGGATGGTCATGAGGGTATAAGTGCGTTTGTCCATAATACTTGAATTTTAACTTAGATGATACTTGATAGTGAAAGCGAATCTGCGCCCCGGCATAGGCCAGCGCTGGATCATCTCATAGCGGTCGTCAAAGAGGTTTTGACATTCCAATTCGGCTGAGACATGCTTTAGGCGATACGAGACCTTCACATCGGTGCAGTTGTATGCCCCGAGCGGCGGCTCGATCGAGTTTTCGGCTGTCCAATAGCGCTTGTCGACAAACATGTGCGACACCGAGGCTTGCAAATCGCGCCAGGTGAATGTGTAGACAGCCGTAAACGACCAGCGGGGCGAGTAGGCGATGAAGTCGTTGTAGGCATCTTCGGCTGGGTCTGTGCGGTTGCGGTCGTCTTGAAATGTGGCGGTGAGCAGCAAGTGATGCTCGCGGTAATGACCGCTGGCCGACACGTCGATGCCGAGGCTGCGGGTATAGCCGTAGTTGAGCATAGTCCATTGGTACGAGCCCTTGAGAGGCAGGCACACGATGCGGTCTTCGATCTTATTGTAATAGCCATCAACCTGGATGTCAAACCAGTTGATGCCGTAGTTGAAACCGATGTTGTACTGGCGCGTGTATTCGGGCTTGAGGTTGCGGTTGCCAACCAGGGTGTAATAGAGGTCGTTGAGCGTAGGGATGCGGAACACCTCTTTGTAATAAGCTCGGAACAGCCAATGCCTCACGCTGTACGACCCCAAGGCATTCCAGGTGAAGCGGCTCAGCGGTTTTGCCTCGCCACGGGTATGGTCGCTGCAATGGGTGTATAGGCCGCTGGCGTTGACATTCCATGGCCCTTTGTTGAAAAATCCTGAGATCGATGTCTTGCTATCAAGGCGGTAGACGTAGCTGAAATTTTTGACATCGGTGGTGAGGTCGCTCCAGCGCAGGTCGGTCGATGCCGAGACTTTCCAAGCCCGGCGCTCGTAGGCGGCGGCAAATGCGCCGTAGATGTCTTGTTGGTGGTATTTGTTGTTGCTGTGCACCGCTATGTTTTCGGGGTAGTCAGAACGGTAATGCAGATGGTCGTTGCTGTATTTCATGATGGCGCGGAAGCCATAGTGGCGATAGCGCTTGCGCCAACTGAGTTGGCTGAAAAAGTTTCGGTCCCACTCGCGGCCCACATCGGTGTAGGTGTCGCTCAGGCGGCGCACAATGCCGCCGGGTAATCCGCGCTCTGAGTTGAAGAAATAGGTGTGCCATTGGAAACCCTTATAGAATAGGCAACTCTCGAGCCTGAGCATCTTGATGTCGCTGTTGCGGCGTGTACCGGATGTGTCTTCGTATTGGGTATGGTATTCAAATGGATAGTCGCCCTTTGAGTAGGTGTATGCGGCATCGATGAATCCGAGGCGGCTGAGCGAACCTGTGACCGTAGTCTTGTAGGTATGAAATGAGCCGATTGTGCCCGAGGCGGTGATGTCGGTCTTGTCGGGGCGCTTGGTCTGGAGATATACGGTCGATGCCGAGGCGTACTCCGAGGCGCACATCAGCAGTTCGTTTTTGTTGGCGTTGTAGAGTGATACTGATTCGAGGGTCGAGAGAGAATACTTGCCAAGGTCGACAGTGCCGTTTTGCGCATTGGTGACGCGCACGCCGTCGATGTACACGCCTACATGCTGGCTGCCCAGCGAACGCACATTCACTGTCTTTTGTCCGCCCAGGCCTCCGTAATCCTTGACTTGCACTCCGGCCATGTATTTGAGCACATCAGCCACCGAGCTGGATGGGAGAGCCTCGATGATGTCGCGGCCAATCACTTGGTTGGGGGTGACATTCTTGGGCATCACTTTTTCAATTATTACCTCTTGGAGTTCGATTGAATCGAGGTACGCATCGCTGTAGCCTTCGACCGACTGGCCAAAAGCAACAAAGCGGAGCGATGCAATCACACATGCAAGGCCCCACCTGAGTAAGGTAGATGATAAGAATCGTCCAATCATTGAAATTCTATCGAAGCCCGCGAGCGAATTTGTATGTTGAGCTTACAGCAGGTCTTCTGACTTGTCTCAGAGGTTCCGGCGTCTTCTCAGCCTGGAGGGGCCAATGACATGGTGTCGGATTCTTTCTGAAGAGACTTACAGCAGCGGGTACTGTCCAGGATTTTCACCTGATTCCCTTTTAAACTTGCCCCCACTGGGGCGAGTACTATAAACTCGTTGCAAAATTAGCAACAATTTCCCACATAAAAAAGTTTAATCTGCCTTTTGAGCGAATCATCTTGAAATTAGGCTTCTGGTCGCCTCGGAGAGGCGGTACTTTTGTTTATCGGAAATACCGCCTCTCCGAGGCGAATAGTCTATTTATCAGCACTTTCTTTCTACCCCACCCAGCGTCGCTTCGCTCCGCTGAGTGGGGTTAACCAAATACCGCCTCTCCGAGGCGACCAGGAGCATACAGGCTCTCCCCGGATGGCTACCCCGTAGGGGTTGTTTCATTTAGCGTATAGGCTATCCCCGGATGGCTACCCCGTAGGGGTTGTTTCATTCACTTGACTATCGGAATGAAACAACCCCTACGGGGTAGGAGGGGGGCGTCGCGCCAATAGCTAGATGAAATAACCCCTACGGGGTAGCCATCTGGTACATTTGCAATGTGAACAGAGGACAGGTACGCGTTCACAAGGTGATTGTGTACGGACAATAGTGTCCGTTTTCGTACACTATGAAATTGGTAATGGGGTTGATATCAAGTGGTTAGGCGTTTTGGCACGGTATTGGAGGGGATATAGGAGAAAAAGGAAATGATATGGAGAGAATAAAAGAAATATGGCTGCTGATATGCGCCAATAGGGTGAGCAGCGCCTTGTATATCGCGGGCGTGGCCCTCGCTGTGACTGTCTCGATGCTTGTGGCCATCGTCTGGCACGTCAAGCTGTCGCCAATGTACCCCGAGGACAATCGAGCCCGCATCGCCTACCTCACCGAACTCGAATGTGTCGACGACACCGACGGCGATACCAATTCGGTCTCCTGGGGCCTCGGTCAAGGGACCATCCCGCTCTTCACCGACAGCGTTGGCGAATGGACTGAGGCGATTGGCATCGTGGCAGATTTGCGCGATCGCTTTGCCCATGTGATAGCTCCGGAGTGGGAGATGGATGGAGCCGTCAAGTTTGTCAACCCCGGATTTTTCAAGGTCTTCAACTACCAATTCCTCTCCGGTTCCCCCATCACCGAGCAGCAATGGGCCAATCAAGAGCACATTGCCATAATCGATGATGACATGGCCCGGCAATTATTCGGCAGCGTTGATGCCGCTGTGGGGCAGATGGTCGATATCGATGGCGTACAGTCAAAAATCACTGGCGTGGTGGCCCATGGTTCTACGCTGCTGCCCACGAGCTATGGCCAGATTTTCCAGCCCTATTATGTCAAGGATGTCTCAGAGGAGGAATATATGGACGCTGCGGTTGGGCCATTCCAACTCTTTTTCCTGCTCAGACCGGGAGCCAAGTTCTCTGACTTCAAAGAAGAAATGCAAAATCGAGTGCGCCGAGTCAATTCCGCTGCTGAGTCTCGCACTCTCAATATCAAGAGCGGTCCGATGAATCACAAGCAATATGTTTCCGACGAGATTTTCTTTGACAATGGCAATTCCTTCTTGCTCGTATGCGTATTGGGCATAGTGCTATTGCTCGTGCCGGCCTTCAACCTTTCTGGCTTGATCCTCGAGGCCAATCATCGGCGCAATCAGGAGCAGGGAATCCGCAAATCATTTGGCGCATCAAAGCGCCATCTGCAGTGGGAGATATTCGTTGAGAATCTGTTTCTTACGGGCATCGGCGCGGCGATAGGCTTGGTGCTGGCATGGATAGTGGCTTGGGCCTGTCGCGACTGGATGTTTGACATCTTCAACTACTTTGGCGATTTTGAGAGCGAGAGATTTGTCACCAAGGTTACCGCACCGATGCTTTTCTCTTGGCGAGTGTTCGCCATAGCCGTGCTGGCAGCCTTGCTGCTGAATATAGTGTCGTCGGTGATTCCGACTTGGCTGGCATTGCGGCGCCCGATCGTAGACCAACTGCACGATGCCGCTGGTCGGGATGACAGTTTTGGCTTCTGGCGCCGCTATGGAGTCAATGCGCTGGTGTTTGCCGAGATAGTGCTGATAGTGCTGCTGTCGTGGGCCATTCTCGACAATCTTACGGTGCGCACCTACGATTCCTACCAGCCTCTGGGCTATGATTACGACCGCTTGGTTGATGTGACCTTCAATTCCTATCCGGCAGCCTCGGCCGCTTATCATGAAGAGGAGGCCGATTCGGCCGCCCAAGTGCAATCGGCATTGGCATTGATGAATGTGCTGTGGAATATGCCTGAGGTGGAGTGTGGGACATTTGTTAAGTCGTACACTCAATTTGAGTGGCGAGGAAATAGCAGCAGCGCTTTTGTCGGCTCTGATACCACTCAGCGACATATTGCCATAGATATCATAAATTATCCCTACGGCGGTGACTTCTTCGCTACAATGGGCATTAGGCCAATAATGCCAGAAATTACCCCGGCACAGCTCGACCGCCTGCCATTGGCGCCCGATGAGGTGGTGATTACTCGCGATGCGGCCCTCAAAGGCTATGGACGAATCGATGTGGTGGGCGACACTATGAAATCCAACTATCAGGGACCCAAGATAATCAGAGCGGTGGTTGAGAATGTGCGTATCAAATCGTTTATCAATAGTAAGTTGGTGCGGTTTCTCCCTGATTTCTACCATCCTACGCTTTATTCCGACAGCCGGCGGCTTAAGACTGAACCCACTATCATACTTAGGATGAAGGAGGGAGTACGTCCGGCGGATTTCATCAAGAATCATCAAACCGAACTGATGCAGTCGCTCAAAGCTGGCAATTATTACTGCTCGGGAGTATACGATTTTGATATGAAGACGCTGAGAGTTAAGAACTCTTACGGCATCACCAACACGATGCGAGTGAATGTGATATTGGCACTGTTTCTTGGGGCAAATGTTTTCCTCGGGGTTGTGGGCACGTACTATCTGCAGACGCGGCGCCGCAGCCACGAGGCTGGGTTGCGCAAGTCGTTTGGCGCCACCTCGGGGCGCATTACTCGGTCGCTGATGGCCGAGGGGATGGTGCTTACCTTCCTGGCCTGGGTGATTGGGTGCGTATTGTACTGGGCGATTGTTGGGCGCCATGGGCTGACTCTGAGCATGGGCGTTTCGTTTAGCACGATGCCCGACACATGGGTCTATCATTATTGGCAGCATTTCGCGGTCATCTCGGGCATCGTGCTGATAGTGATGCTTGTTGCCACCCTCATAGGCATCTCAGTCCCCGCTTACCGCATCAGCCGCATCACCCCCGTCGATGCCCTCCGCGACGAATAACCCGTCATTTTAAATATGGATTTTAACCACAGATTTACACAGATTTACACAGATTCCTTAGATGGTCACATTTATATTTCATAGAGCACCAGAGGTGCTGACAGATTCCCACAGACCATCCGGATGGCATCTGTGGAAATCTGTCGGCGCTACTGCGCCTCTCTGAAACGATTGATTCCCATGGCAGAATCTGTGTAAATCTGTGTAAATCTGTGGTTAAAATCCATTACTATAGCTTAATTTAAAAATTGTGCTTTACTTATGGATATTATAAAGTTGAGCGGTGTGCGCAAGGTGTATCGCACACGGCAGATCGAGACAAGAGCGCTCGATAATGTGAATATTTCGGTGCCCGAGGGGCAATTCGTGGCAATCATGGGCCCTTCGGGCTGCGGCAAGTCCACGCTCCTCAACATCATGGGTCTGCTCGACCGGCCCACTGCTGGCAGCGTTGAGATTGGGGGCATCCGCGCCGACGCCCTCAAGGATTTGGCTATGGCGAGGTTTCGCAACGAGAATTTGGGATTTGTGTTCCAGAGTTTCTACCTAATCCCCCAACTCAATGTGCTGCAAAATGTGATGGTGCCGCTGCAATACCGAGGCGACATGTCGGCAAGCCTGCGGCGAGAACTCGCAGCTGAGGCGCTGCATCGCGTGGGCCTTGATGCTCGCCTTAGGCATTACCCTTGGCAATTGTCGGGTGGACAGAGCCAGCGCGTGGCGATAGCTCGCGCAATAGTTGGCAATCCCAAGATAATCCTGGCTGACGAACCGACCGGCAATCTCGACTCTCGTATGGGCCAGGACATTATGGATCTGCTGCATGGGCTGAATCAGCACGAGGGACGCACCATTGTGATGGTGACACACAATGAGCGCCAAGCCAAGGGAGCCGACCGCATCATCCGCTTTTTCGATGGCCGACAGGTGCAATAACCGCATATTGTTTTTGGCTTTCCGATAAATTTCACTACCTTTGTAACTTGTAAATAATAATTCATATGGATAAGGAACCACAGATTTACGCAGATTTACACAGATTCCTCCTATGGAAATCTGTGAAAATCTGTGGTTAAAATATACATCAGAGTTTTAAAATTGAAGGTGTGATACTGCTGATAGATGATGACATATCGATAAGGGAATCCGTTAGGTTTGTGCTCAAGCATGCCGGGTATGAGTGTGTGCTGACCGAGGGCCCAGCCCAGGCCATGGACCTGCTGCGCACGCATCAGCCCGACCTCGTGCTGATGGATATGAACTTTGGCAACTCCACCAGCGGAGCCGAAGGCTTGGAGTTGTTGCGCCGGGTCAAGGCGTTGCGCCCGGGGTTGCCGGTGATTCTGATTACCGCTTGGGGCACCATCCCACTGGCGGTCGAGGGTATGCGCCTCGGCGCCAGCGATTTCATCACTAAGCCTTGGAATAATCAAGAGCTGCTCAGGCGCATCGAGACCATCCTCCAGCTCAACTCCAAGCCAACTCCTGGCGACACCGCCCAATGCTTCAGCAAGATCCTTGGCAATCATCCCTCGCTCACAAGCGTGATCAAGACGGCGCAGATGATTGCCCCGACCGATGCGCCGGTGCTGATACTCGGCGAAAACGGCACCGGCAAGGAACTCCTCGCCGAGGCTATCCACCGTGCCAGCCGTCGCGCTGGTCGGCCTTTTGTCAAGGTAAATCTGGGAGGGATATCGCAGAGCCTGTTTGAGAGCGAGATGTTCGGCCACCGCAAGGGGGCTTATACCGGGGCCATCGCCGACCGGGTAGGGCGCTTTGAATTGGCCGACCATGGCACTATCTTTCTCGATGAAATTGGCGACCTCGATGCGGCGAGCCAGGTTAAGCTGCTGAGGGTGCTGCAAGAACATACCTTCGAGCGTCTTGGCGAGAGTCAACCTCACCGGGTAGATATCCGAGTGATTTGCGCCACCAACGCTGACTTGCAGCAACGGGTGGCAGAGCGCACATTTCGCGAAGACCTCTTCTATCGCATCAATCTGATTACCCTGCGATTACCGGCTCTGCGCGAGAGACCCGAGGATATACCGTTGCTTATCAAGCATTTCGCAGGCGAGGATTATTCGCGTTTTTCTGATAGCGCGATTGAGAGGTTGTCGGCTTTGCCTTATCCGGGCAATATACGCCAGCTTAAGAATCTGGTGGAGAGTCTTATTCTCACTCATCCCGACGATATTCCGGCCTCGGCCATTGAGGCGGCGGATAGTGCGCCCGCTTCGGCGCTTACCGATATCGAGAGCATGGAGCGGCGACAGATTTCCATTTCCTTGGAGCAATGCGATGGCAATGTGGCCAAGGCGGCAGCGTTGCTGGGCTTGACGCGTCAGGCTGTGTATCGACGCATCGAAAAATACGGGTTGCGATGATTTGGTGGATATTGCTTTGCTCGGCGTTGCTGCTGTGCCTGATAGGGTGGGGATATCGGCGATATGTGTGGTTGCCAAAGCAGACGCTCGCTATCGGCACAGATCTGCTGCACCAGCAGGATTTCAACAGCCGCCTCCGCAAGGTGGGCCATCGCGAGGTTGACCGCATCATCGACCTATTCAATCCTATGATGGATGCCTTGGATAGCAAGGCGCAGCGCATCGAGGAGCAGGAGAAATTTCTGAATCAGATTATGGAGATTTCGCCTACGGCCATAGTGACGGTCGATGACAAAGGGAGCATCACTTATGCCAATCCGGCGTTTCGGGCTATGGCTGATGCTGATGTGTGGGAGCGGGTGAGGACACTGGCGCTTGGCGAGAGCCAGGTGTTCAGGCTCAACACTGGCGCGGCATACCGAGGCACGCATCTCAGCTACATGGATCGGGGTTTTGCCCATGATTTCTATATCATCGAATCGCTGACGGCCGAGATGGCCGAGGCCGAGAGGCATGCCTACGAGCAGGTGATCCGCACAGTCTCGCACGAGGTCAACAACACGGTGTGCGGCGTAAATTCCACGCTCGAGGCCATCGGGCAGATTATCAGCGATGCCGATGCCGAGAGGGTGATAGCGGCTTGCCAGACGCGCACGCGCAACCTATCCGACTTTGTGTCGCGGTATGCGCAGATGGTGAAATTGCCGCAGCCGGTGATGCGGGAGGTGGCGCTTAATGATTTAGTGGCTGGCATTGCGCCATTTCTGGGCAATCTGTGCGCCGAGCATGGATGCGAATTTTCCTATCAGTTGGATTCGGCTGATGTTCATGTCATGATTGATGCGGCGCTGATGGAGCAGGCGCTGGTGAATATTGTGAAAAACGCTTGCGAGAATCCAGGGTGTCGGCTTGTGACCCTCGCTATCGATGGGCGCAGGATAGGGGTCGCCAATGATGGCGAGCCAATACCGGCCGAGGTGTCACAACATCTCTTCACTCCCTTCTTTACCACCAAGCCCACAGGCCAGGGCATCGGCCTCACCACCGTCCGTACCATCCTCACCGGCCACCATTGCCGCTTCTCCCTCGCCTCCGACGGCCCCCTCACCCGCTTCACCATTTGTTTCTAAGAAGGACAAATTAAAGTTAAATTTTAGTGGATACGAATCGCCTCTCCGAGGCGACCAGTGTCCCAGATGCCATCCGGATGGTCTGTGACATCTGTCAGCACCTCTGGTGCTCTATGAAATATAAATGTGGCCACATAAGGAATCTGTGTAAATCTGTGTAAATCTGTGGTTAAAATCCATATTTAGTGTTCACTGAATAATTAGGTCTCTTAGGCCCATACCCGCATGGGGCAA
>JAJBUH010000074.1 GCA_020860445.1 Bacteroidales bacterium
GACATCGCCTCCGTCGTCGCCACCCACCTCGCCATCTACCGCGAGCTCTCCCCAAAATGACCCAGACGTTCCCTCATTACAACAGCGCCAGAAGCCACATGTTACATGCCGCTTCTGGCGCTGTTGTAATGAACTTTGAACATCTAAAATTTGTAAAACAGCGAAAGAATGCGTAACTTTGCACATCACGATTTCAAAATCCATAGCTTTGATGAAAAATGTGAAGTTTAAGATAAGGGAGCTGGGCGCAATCCGCGATGCTGAGATTACGCTCAAGCCCCTCATGCTCTTTTCTGGAGAATCGGGGGTAGGCAAAAGCTATCTGGCTTTCCTAGTTCACTATCTATATGTGTTGATGGCATCCGACCGCTTGGAGTACTTTTTCAAGGACCTGGGGCTCGACTTCGAGAAAATGATTTCAGCCTACCCCGAAGGTGGGCATTTGGTGACGGTAACAAAGCAGCAATTGTCCGACTGGATGAAGAAGGATGCTATCACATACATTGGTTACCTAATTGGGCACAGCGAACTGAAAGGCGAGGTAGCCATAGATTGGGAATGGCAAGTAAAAGAACTTATTTTCAGCCTCGATGTCGAACGAAGCGGCGTAAACGGGGAGGAAGAAACCTACTACAAGATTACGCTTGGGTCTTTTGTCTACAAAGCCCTGGCTGACACATTCCAACTCTCCCCGACACCATTTGCTGCCCTCACCAAAGCCATGATGCAGCAAAGCATCTTTGGAGAATACCCCGCAGTGAGGTTCGCAGGGATGCTGCCTCCATCCCGCGGAAGCCTGATGGAAACGGAAAGAGACCGAGAATTCACCAGCGGCATGTATTACGAATTCTTCGACCTCAAGAATTTCTGCATGAGGCCACTCAAAAAGCCAGAGGAAGTATCGGAAAATATCAAAGACTGCCTTAACTCTGTCAATGCTGGCAGGCTGGAGCCCAACAACAACGTCATCAAATACGTGACCGACAACGGGATCTCAATGCCGCTGAGTGCTGCCGCCTCCTCGGTAAAGGAGTTGGCACCGCTCACTCTGCTGCTCAACAAATATTCCACAAAAGGGCTTTCCCTACTCTTTGAGGAACCAGAAGCCCATCTGCACCCCGACAGACAGGTAAAGATAGCCGACCTTATCGCTTGCAGCATTGGACAAGGAGCACAGATGCAGATCACCTCACACAGCGACTTTTTCATCAAACGCCTAAATGTGCTGATGAACCTCTATCGGCTCTACAATTCGTCTGCGAATTCGGATGGGAAAGTAGAGGAGCTGATGTCAAAATGGGGCATCTCCAAGGAATGGCTTCTGGACCCTTCCTTGGTGGGAGCTTACGTCATAATCCCATCGGACAATGGATGCAGCCAAGTAAAGGAAAATTCATCTGATACTGATGGGATTTCCTATGAGACTTTCTACGCAACAGTGGAGAGAGACCTGACATTGTCGCAGGAAATCAGGCAGCTCCTTAACGACTTTAATCAGGAGCCATCATGATCATAGATGATTTGTCAAAGCTGCTTCCCAAAGCAACTGTTAGGTACGATACCAGTCGTGCAATCGTAACAGAATCCTCCCTTCAATCTAAGATCAACCACCTCGAATGGACTGGCTCTTGCTTCCAGTGCATAGACCCAGCCATCGCTAAAGAAATGTCTTCCGTTTTCCAAAAGTTTGGGAACCAAAACAATATCTTTTGTTGTGACTGTGATGGCCTAACCATTTTTGAGCACGAAGGCCAAAAATATCTATTTCTGACGGAATTAAAATCTAATTTTGACTCCAAAGACCTCTATCACGCCTGTGAGCAATTGATATCATCCTACATCAAAATCAATATGGTTTTGTCTCTTTTGCCTACATACGAAAAGGAAGAGTTCATCGTAAAGGGGTTTATCGCCATGAGACCGCCCAACAAAGATGTACTTTTAGACTGGCACGCTGCCCAGTTTGCCAGGCCAAACAAAAGCATACAAAGAGAAAACCAACTGGCCTTAAGCCTGTGTCATCACAATCCATCTAAAAGCCTAATTATCAAACCTTCTACTCATGGAGCATTAAAGGATTTCAATTTGGGCCCCAAAGGAATATTCAAAGAGATGGAATTAATTTTCGTACCTGTTGATTCCGGAAATGGCATCTCTTTAGATGTAAAGCGATACATATAAGCTCATCTTAGCCTATCCCCATGAGACGACCAGACAAGCTAAGGATCATCGTCGAGAAGCTGCGCTCTACCGTTCCGGCCGAGGCCGAGATTATACTCTACGGCTCCGAGGCCAGGGGCGACGCGAGGCCGGATTCCGACTTCGACATAATGATAGTCACCCCCGAGCCGCTCAGCCCGAAGGAGAAGCAGAGGATCACAGACCCTCTCTTCGCCCTGCTATGGGAAGAGGACATAGACGTCAGCCCGACAATCCGCTCCAGGGAGGAATGGCACGGGAGGCCCCTGAAGACCGAGTTCTACTGCAACGTGATGAACGAGGGGGTGCGCCTCGATGGGCGTGAGCTGGGCCCGAGGGTAGAGCTGAGCCGGGAAGACATCGAGAAGCTGGTGGAATTCCGCCTGCAGCGGGCCAGGGACACTCTTGACGAGGCTATGGAATTGGCGCGCTCGGGGCATCTGCTCAGCGTAGCCAACCGCGCCTACTACGCTTGCCACTACGCCGCGAGTGCCGTGATGTCGGCTTATCGCATAAGGTGGAAGGGCCACCAGGCCCTCCTCGAGATGCTGGGCGAGCATTTCGCCAAGCCGGGGCTTATATCCGAGGAGTGGCTGAGTGCCTACTCTGAGCTTTTCCACGCCTGGATAGCCGAGGACTACGACCTCGCCCCCGAGCCCACCCGGGCCCAGGCCGACACCCTCTGTGCCAAAGCCGCCTTCCTCATCGACACAGCCTCAGCCCTCCTCAAGAATTGAAAAACTTTTCCCCAGATTTTGTGGTTAGAGAGAAATCCTTGTGAACACGGGACAGGTCCGCGTTCACACCCTCCCACAGGAGACAGGCCCTGAGGAAGCTCCTCGACTCCCCCTCGCTCCGCGCCCGCATGGGCCTCGCGGCCCGCGCCAAGGCCGAGCGCGAGTTCGACATCGCCTCCGTCGTCGCCACCCACCTCGCCATCTACCGCGAGCTCTCCCCCAAATAAAAGAGTTGTTGGAATAAACAAACATGAGCGTCATGAGTGGGAAGAATCCCCAATCGGTTTGATACTTTGCTCTGAGGGCAACACTGAGCATATTGAATATCTTATGCTAGATGACAACAGCCCCATAAAAGTCGCTCAATATTACACTCAGTTGCCCGACCGAAAGCTTCTTGCAGAAAAACTCCAAAGAGCCATTGCGATAGCCAAGGAATACCATTCAGAAGGAGCCAAGTCCTGAACCACGCTCAATCGACTGACAGCGCCATCAAGTACTTCAACAAGTGGGGCTGGTTCGACAAGGAGGCCAAACGCATCAACCGCGATTTCTGGAAGCTAAACCTCCCCAAATGACCCAGTCAGACCAACCAAAAATATTATCGTGCCAACATCTCAAATACAAGGAGCAGCCCCCAGCTGCTCCTTTCGTTCATCTTAAGGGCCATCTCCTCACAAGAGGCGTCCCTTGTGAACAGGGGACAGGTCTGCGTTCACACCCCTCTCTCCCGCAGGGGACAGGCGAGCGTGGGAGTGCCGAGGCCCGGTAGGAAAGACGGCCGATTGAAAAACTTTTCCCCCGATTTTGTGGTTAGACAGAAAAAGCGTAAATTTGCGGAGACGGTATTAACATTAAAGCAGGCTGACATGGAAAATTGCAACACTGGGGCCAGCGAACCCATGGCCCATTACGGAGTAAAAGGCTCGAGCGCGTACTCAACTTCGGGAGAAATCCCCTCAAAGGCCCTGAGGGACCAGAGGAGGCAATGGTACGCCCATCTTGAAGAATTGGCCGCCCTGAAGGACGACTGGAACGAGGAGGGCGCCTATGCCATCGTGCCGGAGCTGATAGAGCTGGTGCGGGACTTCGTGCCCCTGGCCTCAGAGAAGGTGCTGTCCCACTGGTGGGCCCTCCCAGTCCCGAACGGATCCTTGGAGATGGTGCCCGAATCTGACGCCTTCGCCTCAATAAGCATAGGCACCAACGGCATATCTTACCTGGTAAAGGCGGAAGGCAGGAACAAATCTACCGGCGTGGCCAACGGTTCCCCCCAGAACCTCCACGACATCATGGAATGCCTAACAAGAGTCTACTCGATATGACCACAGCGCAACCCATCCTCGATGCCGAATCGCTCATACGATTCGTGCCAGCCCATTCGATGTCCCGCAACGGAACCATAGGCTCGGGCGTTTTCACCCTTAGGAGACTCCCCAGCGGAGAAGACGAGGACTACGTGTCGCTTATGCGAAGTGGTTACCAAGGCTACCAGCCATCGCCAGACTCCGCGCCCCTGAAGCTTGCCTTGGGCTACCTTGAGATGAAAGCGGGGGAATGCCGAGGGCTGCAGTGCCCCGTTGACTACGCCTTGGCTTTGGAGCCAAAGCCCACGAAGAAATTCCCGGCCCATGCCGGGCTGAAAGTATTCCACCAAGGTGAGCTTGTGAGAGGGAGCTACACCGATGAGGGATACCGCGACCTCCTGATAAGCATCAGGAAAATCTCCTCCTACCATCCCTTCTGAACCGCCCGCGACAGCGGGCACGAGGTGAAGATCCTCGGCCGTCGGCCGGCCAATCGTGACCTGCGACTCGGTCGGGTGCCGCGACGTGGTCGACGACGGCGTCAACGGCCTCCTGGTCCCTCCCCGGTCCCCCGCCCTGCTGGCCCAGGCCCTGATGAAGCTCCTCGACTCCCCCTCGCTCCGCGCCCGCATGGGCCTCGCGGCCCGCGCCAAGGCCGAGCGCGAGTTCGACATCGCCTCCGTCGTCGCCACCCACCTCGCCATCTACCGCGAGCTCTCCCCAAGATAATCCCTCCCCCGCACCCATGCCCAGCGCCGAGGCGGCGCGGCCACACCCCATGAGCAGCCCGCCCGGCTGCTCATGGGGTATAAAATACTACCATCTTTTCCCCAGCTTAGAGGCCATGATGAGATAAGCAGAAAAGCGAAAATTATGAAAACGAACTTTCCTCGGAATTTGGTGGTTTGGAATAAAAAGAGTAAATTTGCGTACTAATTCTGACTATGGCAAGTTTTAGGATTGACATAAAGCGCGATCACCTGCTGTGGGCCCTGCGAAGAGCGGGCGCCACGGAGGATAGTTACGTGGCAAAATACGGTAAGAAAGCCGCATGGCTTGCCAAGGGTCTCAATCCCACCATGCGGCAGCTCGAGGAATTCTCCAACAACCTCCACGCTCCATTCGGTTACTTCTTCCTCGATGAAATCCCCACGGAGAAAATGCCAATACCCGTGTACCGCGGCCACAAGGACACTTGGGCGTTCAACCTGAATCTCTACGACACCATTTCCACCTTGCAATATCGCCAGGAATGGCTGGAAGACTACCTGAGGTCAGAAGAAATTGACGGCTGCATCTGCGTCGGCATCGCCAGGATGGAAGATGGGGTGAAGAATGTAGCCTGCCTGATGGCTGAGATGCTCGGCCTAGGCCCCGACTGGGCCAAGGGGTTCAAGACCACCGACTCTTGCGTCAACCGTTTGGCCACAGCCATGGAAAACGCAGGAATCACTGTCGTGTTCAATGGGGTGGTAGGATTGGACAACAACCGCGTCATCGCCGTAGAGGATTGCAGAGGATTCGCTCTGATCAACTCCTCTGCCCCGTTTGTGTACGTGAACAGCAGCGATGCAAAGAGCGCCCAGATGTTCACCCTTGCGCACGAGATGTGCCACATCCTGCTTGGCATCAGCGCCGGCTCTGGCGGGAAAGAATCGGAAAGCCACCTCGATGATTCCCAGGAAAGGTTCTGCGATGCCGTTGCCGCTGAGTTCCTGATGCCAACCGACCTCGCGCTCAAGCACTGGACTACGGTGGAAGGAATGGCAAAGCGATTCCACGTCAGTCTTTTGGCCGCGGCCCGCAAGGCATTCGGACTGGGGTTGATCACGCGAGAGCAGCTCAGCGCCTACTTCTCATACTCGGCTTCCAAGCCCAAGAAGAAATCTTCGGGGGGAGACTTTTATGCTACTGCCTTTAAAAGAATTGGATACCCTTTCGCCGTAAATGTGCGCAACGCCCTTGCGGACAACAAGGTTTCTTACACTGAAGCCTTCTCCCTGCTCGGGGTGAAAGCCTCGACATTCGACAAAATTATGCAACGCCTCTAAAACATGGCCTATCTTCTCGACTCCAATATCCTCATTGCGCCATCGCGCCAACTTCCAATCGACATTTTTCCGTCATTGTGGGGCGGGTTTGAAGAACTCCTCACCAACGGTAATATGCTGCTCATCGATAAGGTCAAAGAAGAGATTGAGAATGGCGGGGACGAGTTATCGGAATGGTGCAAGCTCCATCTCCCCAAATCATCCATAGTTTCCACTGAGACAGAAGCGGTCATCTTGGAATACAGGAAAATTTTCGTATGGGCTCAAACCCATGGACAATACACCCCAATTGCTAAAAAGGAGTTTCTAAGCAATACTGTAGCCGATGCTTTCTTAGTGGCGGTTGCCAAAGCCTACGGCCATACGATAGTTACCTTCGAGAAGTCGGAACCGAACATTAAGCGAAGGATAAAGATTCCTGAGGTATGCGAGGCCATGGATGTGAGATTCTGCGACCATCTCGCAGCATTGCGATCACTGAAGTGGAGATTTTAAGAAGGATTACTAGCCAATCCCCATGAGACGACCAGACAAGCTAAGGATCATCGTCGAGACCCTGCGCTCGACCGTTCCGGCCGAGGCCGAGATAATACTCTACGGCTCCGAGGCCAGGACCTCCTCGAGATGCTGGGCGAGCATTTCGCCAAGCCGGGGCTTATATCCGAGGGGTGGCTGAGTGCCTACTCTGAGCTTTTCCACGCCTGGATAGCCGAGGACTACGACCTCGCCCCCGAGCCCACCCGGGCCCAGGCCGACACCCTCTGCGCCAAAGCCGCCTTCCTCATCGACACAGCCTCAGTCCTCCTCAAGAATTGAAAAACTTTTCCCCCGATTTTGTGGTTAGAGAGAAAACACGGAACAGGGGACAGGAACTTGTTCCACCCAATCTACCCGCATCTAAGCCATCGCACAGTCGAGCCAGAACCAATATCCAAAGGCATGAATGCGCCCCCAAACCAGTCAGGAAGGAAGTAAAATTCGTGGAAAAGTTTTAGAGTAAAGAATTCTGTAATTACGATTTCCAAAGGAGCTGGGTATGGAATGACTGCTCAATCTGAATATCCATGTGGCAAATAGCGACAGGCAAGTTTAAGATGCCAATTTGGCATCTTAAACTTGCCTGTCGCTATTTGCTTAAGTCATCTGCAATCCACACGTGTGAACAGGGGACAGGTCCGCGTTCACACCCTCCCTCCCGCAGGGACAGGCCAGCGCGGGAGCGCCGAGGCCGGGTAGGGAAGCCTCCCGATTGAAAAACTTTTCCCCCGATTTTGTGGTTAGACAGAAAAAGCGTATATTTGCGGAGAATATTTTTATTCCCCAACCCCCATAAAGCCCAATGAACAAAGAAAGTGAAGTAAAAAGACTCATCGTAACCACCGTCAGAGCTGCGGAGCCCACCTCAGAGATATTCCTCTTTGGTTCAAGGGCGCGAGGTGATTTCCGCGAGGATTCTGATTGGGATGTCCTTGTGCTCATTGACGGGGATAAGGTCACTTCCCAACAATTTGACGCCATCAATTACGAGGTCTGGAGCAGAGGGCTCGAAATGGAGGAGGAAATCAATGTCGTGATCCGTACCAAAAAGGATTGGCGCACCCGCACAGCATCTTTGTTTCACCATAATGTCACAGCCGAAGGAATACGCCTATGACCCCAGAAGAAAGAAAAGCCATAGTTGAATACCGCCTTGAAAAATGCCATAACACCCTGGCCAACGTAAGGCGCCTGTTCGACCTCGAGATGTACGCCGAATGCGCCAACAGGATGTATTACGCTGTGTATTATGCCTGTAGCGCCCTCTTGATCAAAAACGCCATAGCAGCAAATTCCCATTCTGGAGTCATGGTGATGATGGACAAGCACTTTGTCAAGGAAGGCAAATTGCCGGTAGAAATGGGCAAGCTGATGCGCAAAGTATTCACCATCCGCCAAGAAAGCGATTACGATGATTTCATCGACATGGACAAGGAGGATTTGGCTCCGCTTCTTACGCCTGTAACCGAGCTCATCGCTCGCATCGAATCATTGATAGGGCTTGTTGGATGAGCGCTACTGTGAACACGGGACAGGTCCCCGTTCACACCCCTCCCCTCCCGCAGGGGACAGGTGAGCGTGGGAGCGGCCAGTTACAGCCAAGGCGGCGATAGAGGAGCCGAAACGAAAAACTTTTCCACCGATTTTGTGGTTAGACAGAAAAAGCGTATATTTGCGGAGAAGAATAAATGAATATGAAGACTGCATTGATAACCGGGGTGACTGGCCAGGACGGCTCTTACCTCGCCGAGTTCCTCCTCGACAAGGGATATGATGTGCACGGAACCATCCGCCGCTCGTCGGTTGATTTCCGCGAACGTATAGCCCACCTCGAGGGCCATCCCAACTTCCACCTACACTACGCCGACCTGGGCGACTCGATGTCGATCATGCAAGTGATCAGCAAGGTCCAGCCCGATGAGATATACAACCTGGCTGCGCAGAGCCACGTGCAAGTGTCGTTTGACTCGCCCGAATACACGGCCAACGTCGATGCCACCGGAGTGCTGCGCATCCTCGAGGCCGTGCGCCTTTGCGGCCTCAAGGACAAGACCCGCATCTATCAGGCCTCGACCTCAGAGCTGTACGGCAAGGTCGAAGAAGTGCCGCAAAACGAGAACACTCCCTTCCATCCTTACTCGCCCTACGCCGTGGCCAAGCTGTATGGCTTCTGGATCGTCAAGGAATACCGCGAGGCGTACGATATGTACTGCTGCTCGGGAATTTTGTTTAACCACGAATCGGAGCGCCGAGGCGAAACCTTCGTGACCCGCAAGATCACCCTCGCCGCGGCCCGCATCGCCCAGGGCAAGCAAGACAAGCTGCTGCTCGGCAACCTGTCGAGCCTCCGCGACTGGGGCTACGCCAAGGACTACGTGGAGTGCATGTGGCTGATTCTGCAGCAGCCCAAGCCCGAGGACTTCGTGATCGCCACCGGCGAGCAGCACTCGGTGCGCGAGTTCTGCGAGCTCGCTTTCCGCCGCGTGGGCATCGAATTGAAATGGGAGGGCGAGGGCCCGGACGAGAAGGGCATCGACCAAGCTACCGGCAAGGTGCTGGTCGAGGTATCGCCCGATTTCTACCGCCCGACCGACGTGGTCAACCTGTGGGGCGACCCGACAAAGGCCAAGGCCAAGCTGGGCTGGAACCCGTCAAAAACCTCGTTGGAGCAGCTTGTCAACCTGATGGTTGACAGCGACATGGCCAAGGTAGCGGCTGAGCGCGCCGGCGAGAGCGTCAGGATGAACCTCGAAGAGTACCTCGAAAAAGGTATTGTGAAGTAAAGGGAAGACCCATACGGATCAAACGGATTCCAGCAGATTCCGTTTTTATCCGTTCAATCCGAATGGATTATAATCCTAACCGATAAAACGGAACCCAGCTGATTCTGTTTTAATCCGCTAAATCCGCATGGCTAAAAAATCCCTCGCAGATTAAACGGATTAAACAGATCTGCGGAAATCTGCTGAATCTGCGAGACCAAAAACCACGAAGGGCACTAAGAACTCACGAAGTTCACGAAGGGGTTCTTACTTCTGATGGGATTGGGCCGCAAGGCCACGAAGCCGCTGACGCTTGGTCAAGGCCACGAAGACCTGCTCCTCAACCCCATCAGCAACCCGAATCGACCCGGTAGGCCGGAGCCACCACTTCAGTGGTGGACGTGTGAATGGAAAAATTGTGGTTTTGAAAAGGATAAAAAAATTAGGATTAAACCTGTTGGCCCACCACTGAAGTGGTGGCTCCGGCCTACAGCCTTGCTCCGCAGCCCCGTCAGCAACCCGAAGCAACCTTGTTGGCGGAGGCGCGTGTCTCGGACTACGCCCATCAGGCGAAGGCACTCTACACAGATTGCACAGATGGCACGCAGACATAAGATGGCAATCCATTCCATAGAGCGCAAGCGCGCTGACAGATGTCACAGACCATCCGGATGGCATCTGTGGAAATCTGTCGGCGCGACCGCGCCTCTAAGGAATTGATTTCGCAGGCGTGGTCTCTGTGTGCCATCTATGCCATCTGTGTATAGACCCACCGCCAGCAACCCATCCTCAGGGCTCCTTCATATTCTTAGTGGTTAAGCCCCATACGGATCAAACGGATTCCAGCAGATTCCGTTTTTATCCGTTCAATCCGAATGGATTATAATCCTAACCGATAAAACGGAACCCAGCTGATTCTGTTTTAATCCGCTAAATCCGCATGGTTTAATTTTCGCCATGGTGCTTTTCTTTAACCACGGAGAGACGGAGGGCCACGGAGAAACATGGCAGTTTTTTACACGGAGGCGATGAATCGCTGCGGAGGACAGGGAGGCCATCCGGATTCGGGCCCGCGAGGGCGCTGGGCCCACCACGCTGACGCAACACGCCGCTTCGGGTCGCTGATACAGTCCCAATGGACATTAATTTGTTTGTTTTTATTTATGGAAAAAGATTCTAAGATATATGTTGCCGGGCACCGCGGGATGGTGGGCTCGGCGATTGTGAGGGAATTGGAAAGGCAAGGATACCACAATATCGTGACCAGGACCCACAAGGAATTGGATTTGATTAACCAGAGAGAGGTCGAGCGGTTCTTTGAGGAGGAGCGTCCCGAGTACGTGTTCCTCGCCGCCGCCAAGGTCGGCGGCATCGAGGCCAACCAGTCGGCCCTCGCCGACTTCATGTACGACAACATGATGCTGGAGATGAACGTCATCCACGCCGCGTGGAAGACCGGGGTGAAGAAGCTGGAGTTCCTCGGCTCGTCGTGCATCTACCCGCGCCTGGCGCCTCAGCCCATGCCCGAGAGCTGCCTGCTGACGAGCAGCCTCGAGCCCACCAACGAGGCCTACGCCCTGGCCAAGATTTCGGGCCTGAAGTACTGCGAGTACCTAAACCGCCAGTACGGCACCGACTACATCTCGGTGATGCCCACCAACCTGTACGGCCCCAACGACAACTACCACCCCGAGCACAGCCACGTGCTGCCGGCGCTGATACGCCGCTTCCACGAGGCAAAGGTCAACGGCCTGGAGGAGGTCACCTGCTGGGGGGACGGAAGCCCGCTGAGGGAGTTCCTCTACGTCGACGACCTGGCCAACCTGTGCGTATTCCTTATGAACAACTACTCGGGCAACGAGACCGTCAACGCCGGCACTGGCAAGGAGCTGACAATCCGCAAATTGACCGAGCTGGTGGCTCGCGTCATCGGCTACGATGGCCGAATCCTGTGGGACGCCTCGCGCCCCAATGGCACCCCGCGCAAGCTCCTCGATGTCTCCAAAGCCAAGGCCCTTGGCTGGACCTACAGGACAGAATTGGAGGACGGCATCCGCCTCGCCTATCAGGATTTCCTGAATAATCCCATGAGGGCAGAGCGGTAGGCAGTGTGGCCGCGCCGCCTCGGCGCTGGGCAGTGTGGCCGCGCCGCCCCCGGCGCAGCCACACTAATACGCTAAGACGAATTTGCGGGAGGCGTCGATGCGGAGCAGGATGAAGAGCAGGATGGTGAAGCCCCAGAGCGAGGAACCGCCATAACTGAAGAATGGCAGCGGGATGCCGATCACCGGGCATAGCCCGATCACCATGCCGATATTGATGCAGAAGTGGAATATGAAATACGACGCCACGCAATACGCGTAGACGCGTCCAAACGTCGTGGGCTGCCGTTCCGCTATATGCACTATCCTGAAAATCAGCATCAAGAACAGAATCTCGACACCCACAGTGCCCCAGAATCCCTCCTCCTCGCCGATGGTGCAAAAGATAAAGTCGGTGTGCTGCTCAGGCACATATTTCAGCTTGGTCTGCGTACCCTGCAAGAATCCCTTGCCCAGCAAGCCGCCCGAACCAATAGCAATCTTCGACTGATTCACATTATACCCGGCGCCGCGCAGGTCCTCCTCCATACCCAGCACCACCTTGATGCGCATCTGCTGGTGAGGCTGCAACTGGTCAAATGCAATGTTGACCATAAAGAGGAATCCCACAGCCAGGATAGCCGTCACCACCGGCACCAACAGGCCGCGTATATGGGTGCGTATAGTCTCAAAAATCAAATACAGGCAAGCCACCCCGATGATGCCCAGCATGGCCATCATGCCCGGCACCTCAAAGTTAGAGAAATTGACTGTCACCGCCAGGCCGATACCGGCCACCAGGTACCATATCAGGATGTTGCGCGTCACCTCGGCGCGGCGCTTGCCATAGAGAGCCGTCATCAACACAGTCACGCCCATCGTAATCACCAAAATCCAGAATTGGCCCGTGTCGATGCCCATGATTTGCGACTCGGTAAACTTGACCGCCACCACGAATATCACCACGCTGAACAGCGCCGCAAACAGTATCAACCCGCTCATGCCCTCGCGGTAAAGCACGAAGAATAGCGACAGATACACCAGCGCCGAGCCCGTCTCATTCTCAAGCAGAATCAGCGCAATGGGCATCATGATGATCAGCAGCGCTCGCGCATAGTTGGTCCACTTGGCATTAAGTACAAAATTATACCCGGCAAACAGGCGCGCCAACGCCAACGCCGTGGCAAACTTGGCAAACTCGGCCGGCTGCAAACTCACCGGGCCGATGATCAGCCACGAGTGCGAGCCCTTGATATCCGGCGCTATGAAAGCCGTCGCCAACAGCAACAGGCACATCAGCACATAGATAGCGTAGGCGTAAGTCTCATAAATGCGCGTCTCAATCAGCAGCAGTATCAAGCCGATGCCGAAGCTTAGGGCAATCCAGCGCATCTGCTTGCCCGAGAACTCAGTGAACGCAAACATGCTGGCCTCGTCAAAATCGTAAGCGGCCGCATAGATGCTGATGGCGCCAAACAGCACCATCACCGTGTAGAGCAGGATCACCGTCCAGTCAAGGTTGCGGAATATCGAGTCGGATGGCTTATTTTTTGGGAGGGGCATAGAATACGGTGGTATTTAACATTCGCTGTTCCAGATATTTTCGCGAGTCGGCAATCTTGCCATTCAGATATTTCTCCATCACCAGCGAGCCAATCGGCACGCCGTATGTAGCGCCCCAGCCGCCATTTTCGATGTAGGCGCACACGGCAATCTTAGGCTCCTCGTAGGGCGCAAAACCCATAAATGCCGAGTGGTCCTGGCCGTGAGGGTTCTGGGCCGTACCCGTCTTGCCGCACACCTCGATGTCGGGTATGTTGGCGCTGCGGCACGTACCGCCAATTACGGCCATGCGCATGCCCTCGGCCACGATCTGGTAGAAATCTTGCTCGATTGTCGGGTAATTCTTGATGAAATAGTCATCGCTGATGGTCGAGTCTTGAATCTCCTTGACCACATGCGGCGTGATGTACCAGCCGCGATTGGCGATAGTGGCGCACAGGTTGGCAATCTGCACCGGCGTAGCCAGCACCTCGCCCTGGCCGATGGCCACCGATATCACAGTGTTTGCGCTCCAGTGGCCGTGGCTGTAAAATTTGTCGTAGAACGCCGAATTGGGCAAGAAACCTCTCGACTCTCCCGGCAAGTCAATGCCCAAGCGGTAGCCGTAGCCCATCGACACCAGATGGTTTTTCCATATCTCAAACGCCTTGTCGGGCGCCCCATACTTGCTCCTTCGGTCGATCATAGCCTTGAATCCCCAGCAGAAATAGGCGTTGCACGATGTCTGCAGCGCGGGCCTCAGCGGCAGCGGCGAGGCATGGCCGTGACAACCAACTCGCAGTCCGCCATTGATATAGCCGTGCGAACAAGGAAACTTAGTATCCGGCGTGATAATCCCCTCCTCGAGGAAAATCAACGCCTGCGTGGGTTTGAAAGTCGAACCCGGCGGGTACGTGCCCATTATGGCTCGGTCATATAGCGGCCAGTCGGGCGCATTGGCGAGCATCTTGTAATTCTCGCCGCGCTGGCGCCCGACTAATAGATTAGGATCATAGTTAGGAGTCGATACCATGCACAGCACCTCGCCTGTGGCCGGCTCGATGGCCACCACCGCTCCGCGCTTGCCCACCATCAGGCTCTCGGCATATTCTTGTAGCTTGATGTCGAGGCTGAGCTTCAGGTCGCGACCCGACACCGGGGCTATATCCTCGGCGCCATTCTCCCAACGGCCTTGTATACGGCCGTGGGCATCGCGCATCAGTATCTCCACGCCCTTGATGCCGCGCAGCGCTCGCTCGTAGCTCTTCTCCACCCCGAGGTCGCCCGTGTAGTCGCCCGGCGAGTAGTAGTCGTCATTTTTGATGTCGGCAGCCGATGCCTCGCGTATGTTGCCCAGCACGTTGGCCGCGCTCTTGGTGGCGTATTGCCGCAGGATGCGCTTCTGTATGAAAAATCCCGGGAATCGGTACAGCTTCTCCTGCAGTCGGCCATAATCCTGAGCCGACAGTTGGCTGATGAGGCGCTGCTGGGTGTAGGTCGAGAATCCCGGGTTGAGGCGCTTGTCGCGCATGTCGACCAGGCGCTTCTCGAGCTGTTCGCGAGTGATATTCAGGGCCGAGCAGAAGTCGGCAGTGTCAAATTCTTGCACATCGCGGGGTATCATCATCACATCGTAAGCGGGCTGGTTGAACACCACCAGCTCGCCGTTGCGGTCGTAGATGAGGCCGCGCGAGGGATATATAGTCTTGCGCAGAAAAGCGTTGGTATCGGCCGACTTCTTATACTTCTGGTCGGCGAGCTGCAGATCCCACAGCCTGACGGCATAAATGATGGCTATTATCAGCAAGAATCCGCAGATGACATACTTGCGCTTCTCCAGCTTATAATCTTTTCTCATGCTGGCGAGTGAAGATTGAGTCTAATGCGTAAATGATTATGAATGTAAAGATTGCGCTGCCCGCTACCTGTTCGACCCAGCGGATGGGGTTGAAGATAGCAAAGGCATCGATTGTGAACACGGCCAAGCAGTAGATGAGCGACATCGTGGCTCCGTATTTTAGGAATGCACCCGACCCCATCGTGGTCTGGCTCGGCTTGTGGCCGCCCAGGTCCTCGTCGCGCTGCTCATATAGGTGGAATACGGGCTTGCGGACAAACGCCAACAGGGTGCACGCCAGAGCGTTAACGCCGAGCGTGTTTGAGAATATGTCGATGATCAGGCCGGTGAAGAATGCAATCGTCAGCGAGGCGTTGGTGCTCCAGGTGATCGGCATCGTGATCAACGCGTAGATAAACACAAAGGGCATAGCCACGTTGAACAGCACGATGTTGTTGAATATCACCACCTGCAGCAATATCAAGATCAACAGCTTGAGAATGAAGAATGTAATAGTGCGTGTCATATCTCTCTCCTCCTCGGTGGACTACTTGGTTTTTACTGTATAGTCGGCAGCCTCGAGAGCCTTGCGCTCGTCCTTCTTGCTGTCGATCACCACCTGCACATTGCTCAGGGTGGCAAAATCGGTCGATAGCTTCACCTTGAGAGTGAAGAAATTCTCATTCTTATGCTCGTTGTCGGCCATGACGATGCCAACGGGGATGCCCTCGGGGAACACGCCCGAATATCCGCTCGTCACCACCGTGTCGCCCGGCTGGAACACCGTGTGCCTCGGCAGCTCTTGCAGCAGGGCTATCTCCGGGTCACTGCCCTCCCATACTAAGGAGCCAAAACTCGAACTGCCCTTCAGGCGGCACGAGAGCCTAAGGTTGGGGTTGAGCAGCGAGATTACGCGAGCCGAGTGCTCGCCAACCACGTTGACGATGCCGACCACACCATTGGGGTCGACCACGCCCATCTCGGGGCGAATGCCCTCGGCGCTCCCCTTGTTGATGGTGATATAGTTGTACGGCTGGGCTATCGAGTTGCTGATCACGTGGGCCACGATGAAGCGGTACTGCCTGAGCGAATCGGGGAGCTGCAGGGTGTCGCCCAGTTGGGCCTCCTGCAGGTCGGTGAGCTGCTGGCGCAGGGCGATGGCCTCGCTTTGCAGCTCGGCATTGCGCTGGTTGAGGTCATCGTTCATCTCGCGCAGGTGGAAATATGAGTACACGCTGTTGCTGGCCTTGTACACCGCCGAGGTCACGGCGTTGGCCGAGGTCAGGTAGACGTGGTGCTGATATGGGCCGCTCTTGAAGAGCAGCATCAGCGAGAGCCCCGCATACACGATGAAGAGGAACCACTTGCTGTGCTTTACGAAAAATGCTAATAGCTCGTGCACAATAGTAAACAGTTAGGGGTTAATAGTTGACGTGTCATCAACTATAAAACACCCTTTCCAATGCTTATGTTCATTTTTAAAGGATATGAAACAACCCCTACGGGGTAGCACCCATGACGCCACCAACCCTGCTACCCCGTAGGGGTTGTTTCAACTAGCATAGTCGACAACACCAACCCTGCTACCCCGTAGGGGTTGTTTCACAAATCACCGTATCAGGAACGAGAACTTGTCGATATTCTTCAATGCCACGCCGGTGCCGCGAGCCACTGCGAGCAGGGGATCATCGGCGATATGGAACTTGATGCCAATCTTGTCGGTCAATCGCTTGTCGAGGCCGCGCAGCAGCGCGCCGCCGCCAGCCAGGAAGATGCCATTGTGCACGATGTCGGCATACAGCTCGGGCGGAGTCTGCTCGAGCGCCAACAGCACAGCGGTCTCAATCTTAGATATCGACTTCTCGATGCAGTGGCATATCTCTTGATACGACACTGGCACCTCCATAGGCATGGCCGTCATCTGGTTGGGGCCGTGCACGATGAAATCCTCCGGCGGATTGTCGAGCTCAGTCAACGCGGCGCCGACATTCATCTTGATCAGTTCGGCTGTGCGCTCGCCCACCTTGACATTGTGAGCGCGGCGCATGTGGTTTTGGATATCGTCGGTCAAGTCGTCGCCGGCGATCTGTATGCTCTTGTTGCTGACGATGCCGCCAAGCGAAATCACAGCGATCTCGGTGGTGCCACCGCCGATGTCGACGATCATATTGCCCTCGGGGGCAGTCACATCCAGACCGATACCCAGGGCGGCTGCCATAGGCTCGTAGATCATGTACACGTCGCGGCCGCCGGCATGCTCCGACGAGTCGCGCACGGCGCGAATCTCAACCTCGGTCGAGCCCGAGGGGATGCCCACCACCATGCGCAGCGACGGCGAGAACCAGTTGTTTTTAGAGCTGGCCTTCTTCACCAGGCCGCGGATCATCAGCTCGGCGGCGTTGAAGTCGGCAATCACACCCTTGCGCAGGGGGCGCACCGTGCGGATGCGCTCGTGCTCCTTGCCTTGCATCAGCTGGGCCTCCTTGCCTACGGCAATGAGTTTGTCGGTCATTTTGTCGAGAGCCACGATTGATGGCTCATCAATTACTATCTTGTCATTGTGGATAATCACCGTATTGGCAGTGCCAAGATCGATGGCTATCTCTTTTGTAAGGGAGAACAGACGCATCTACAAATTTTTAAGTCAAAAGTCAAAAGTCAAAAGTCAAAAGTGGGGCCAGCGCCGGTTAATGCAAGCGCCGGGGCGGCGCGGCCACACTGCTCAGCGCCGGGGCGGCGCGGCCACACTATTTAGTGTTTGAAATGGCGGAAGCCGGTCATTACCATGGCCACGCCGTGCTCATCGCAATATTGGATTGATTCGTTGTCGCGTATCGACCCGCCGGGCTGTATCACAGCCTTGATGCCCTCTTTGGCAGCCAGCTCCACGCAGTCGGCAAATGGGAAGAAGGCGTCAGACGCCATCACCGCGCCGTTGAGGTCAAACCCGAAGCTGTGAGCCTTCTCGATAGCCTGCTTCAGCGCATCCACGCGCGAGGTCTGGCCCACGCCGCTGGCGCAGAGCTGCAGGTCCTTGGCCAGCACGATCGAGTTGCTCTTTGAGTGCTTCACGATCTTGTTGGCAAAGAGCATATCCTCGACCTGCTTGGGGGTCGGAAGTTCGGTGGTTACGGGCTTGAGGTCCTCGGGAGTCTCCTGCTTGGTGTCGCGCTCCTGCATCAGGGCGCCGTTTAGGGCCGAGCGGAAGGTATGCTTGGTGTCGATCTTGCGCTTCTGCACCAGGATTATGCGGTTTTTCTTCTGCTGCAGGATGGCCAGAGCGTCCTCGGTGTACGACGGCGCAATGATTACCTCAAAGAATATCTTGCCGCACTCCTCGGCTGTCACAGCGTCAACCTGGCGGTTGGTGATGAGGATGCCGCCAAATGCCGACACTGGGTCGCAAGCCAGGGCTGCGCGCCAAGCCTCTACAAGAGGTTCGCGCGAGGCGATGCCGCAAGCGTTGTTGTGCTTGAGGATGGCAAATGTGGTGGCCTCAAAGTCAGACATCAGTTGCACAGCGGCATCGATGTCGAGTAGGTTGTTGTATGATATCTCCTTGCCGTGCAGCTGGTCAAACATCTTGTGGAAGTCGCCGAAGAAGTAACCCTGCTGGTGGGGATTCTCGCCGTAGCGCAGCGGCATCGAGCCGTCGATGGCTATGCGCATTGCCGAGGGCCGCGCCTCGAGCGAGTCGAAATAGCGGAATATCTCGCAGTCGTAGGCCGACGATACGCCAAATGCCTCCTTGGCCAGCCATTGGCGCTGGGCCAGAGTGGTCTGGGCGCCCTGGGTGTCGAGGATGCCGGCCAGGTAGGGGTACTGCTTCTTCGAGGCCACGATGGCCACGTCGTTGAAGTTCTTGGCTGCTGCGCGGATCAGCGAGATGCCGCCGATGTCGATTTTCTCAATGATTTCGGCTTGGCTGGCGCCCGATGCCACGGTGGCTGCAAATGGGTACAAGTCAACGATTACCAGGTCGATGGGTGCTATCTGGTAGGCCTTGGCCTCCTGGGCATCGGCTTGGTTGGCGCGGCGCTGCAGTATGCCGCCAAACACCTTGGGGTGGAGCGTCTTGACGCGTCCGCCCAGTATGGATGGATAGCCGGTGACATCCTCAACAGCCTCGCATTCATAGCCAAGGCTCTCGATGAATAGGCGGGTGCCGCCAGTTGATAGGAATTTCACGCCCTGGGCGTTGAGCATGGCCAGGATTTGGTCCAGGCCGTCCTTGTGGTATACCGATACCAACGCTGTCGAAATTTTCTTGAACTCAGACATCTCTTTAAGTTTTTAGAGTGCAAAGTTACGAAGATTTCAGATATTACCAAAAACAAAGTGTCGAAATGGACAAAACATTAACAATTTGAGCCGTTTTGTGACTTTCTTCACTCCGTTTTGTCAATTGGATTTTGTGGTTTGACTGATTTTGTGTAAATTTGCGGAAATTTTTGTAATTACGACATGGCAGAAATCAAGATAGGCGGCATCATGAGGGCCGGGGCCTACAGCCCTAATCACATAGGCAACGATTCCGCCATATTCAATATGGTGGCCGACCAGCTGCGCAAGCGCGGCATGCAGGTCAACATCTACAGCGAGGAGCAGCTCTTGGCGGGCCGAGTCACTGAAAATGTGATTATTGACATGTGCCGCGAGCCACGCTCATTGGAGGTGCTGCAGCAGATGGAGGACGATGGTGCCCTGGTCATCAACTCGGGCTACGGCATTGAGAACTGTACGCGCGAGCGCATGACGCGCATCCTGCTCGGCAATTCCATCCCCTACCCTGAGAGCATCATCGTCAACACCGACGAGATGGTGCAGAAGCGCCTCAACGACATGGGCATCAGCCGCTGCTGGATCAAGAGAGGCGACTTCCACGCCAAGCACAAAGAGGATGTCACCAGCGTGCGCCATCCCGAGGAGGCTCAGGAGGTTGTGCAAGAGTATTTCTTGCGCGGCATCAAGCGCGCCGTCATCAATCGCCACCTCGAGGGCGACTTGGTCAAGTTCTACGGCGTGTTGGGCACTCCGTTCTTCTACTGGTTCTACCCCTACGACAAGCATGTCGGCACCGAGGATGAGATGGTCAACGGCGTGCCTCGCCAGTACAAATTTGACCAGCAAGCTCTGCACGACACCTGTACCCGTGCGGCCGAGGCCCTGGGGGTGGTAATCTACGGAGGCGACGCCATCGTTGCCCCCGATGGCTCGTTTTCGCTCATCGACTTCAACGATTGGCCCAGCTTTGCCCCCTGTCGGGTGCAAGCCGCGCCCATCATTGCTCGCCGCATCATGAGCCTGATCAAGCAACACAACTCCAAACAGTCAACCGTAAAGCAACCGCGCCAGTGAACTCTCAGCAAATAACAAATAAATACCGCAAGCCGGTGCCCACAGCTGCTGAGAGGCGCCGCTTGGGGTGGCTGCCCAAGCTGTTGGCCACATCCTTCGGCTTCGGGTTCTTGCCGTATGCTCCGGGCACCTGGGGCTCGATATTCGGCATCATCCTGTGGCTGCCCTTATATTTATGGTGTCACCAGCCGTTGATATTCTGGGTCACGCTCGCTGCCACAGTGGTGTATTTCATCGCCGGCACTTGGGCCAGCAACAAGGCTGAGGAGGTGTGGGGCCACGACCCGGTGGTGGCTTGCGCCGACGAGACGGTTGGCCAATGGATTTCGCTCCTGCCCCTCTCCGGGGTGGCGGTCAGCCCCTGGTGGCTGATTGTGGTGTCGCTGTGCCTGTTCCGCTTCTTCGACATCTACAAGCCTCTGGGCATCCGCCAGATGGAGAAGCTGCCGGGCGGCTACGGCATGATGGCCGACGATGTGCTGGCCGGCATCTACTCAGCTATTATTTTGGTAATCATTATAATATTCTTACCCGCATAGGATCATGGGATCGTTGAAGAAAGTCGGCAACACAATGCTCCACAGCGACAACCTGGTGTTCACGTTCCTGCGTTCGATCGTGGCATCACAGGCGGCGTCGTGGGTCGACCTGATTTCGGCTTTCGTGCTCTTCTCCTGGGTGGGCCTCACTCCATTCCTGTCAACAGCGATTGGGGCCCTGATGGGAGGCATCATCAATTGCATCATCAACTACAAGTTTACGTTCCACGCCGACGGCTGTCCCTGGAAGGCTGTCGCCGTCAAGTATGGCATGGTGTGGGTAGGCAGCCTGCTGCTCAACTCGTTTGGCACCCAAATTGTCTACTACGCCCTGTACCGCTGGCAGTGGTTGGCGTCGCTGGGATTCAATGATGAGGGCTGTTTCGCAGTGGCTCGTCTGTCGGTGTCGCTGGCTGTGTCATGGTTCTGGAATTTCCTGCTCCAGCGCTATTTTGTGTACCGCGTCAGCGGTTTTGACAAATACGCCATCCGCGCCATCGATTTCATAACCCACCTATTCCACAAAAAAAAAGCAAACAATAATAATATAGTAGGATTCCTAAGATTCCTAGGATTCCTAAAAAAATCAGACCAATCATGGCAATCAAAGATAAAGCCTCGCAAGCGCGCAATACATTAGACAAAGGCCTCCACAAGGGTATCCTGCCCCTGTGCAAGGTGCTTATAGCATGCGGTTTCACCCCCAATGCCATCACCACCATCGGTTTTCTCGGCAACTTGGCTGCCGCGTGCGTCTTGGCCTACGCCGGCTATGCGGCTCCCCACGCGCTGCACCCCGAATATTGGCTGCTCACCCTGGCGGGAGCCCTGATCATCGGCTTCTCGCTATTTGACATGCTCGATGGGGCAGTGGCGCGCGCTGGCGGCATGGAGAGCACCTTTGGCGCCATGTACGATTCGGTGCTCGACCGCTACTGCGAATTGCTCACCCTGGGCGGAGCAGCCTACTATCTGATCAGCATCGGCCACCCGGTGGGCGCCTTCCTGACCTTCTTGGCGCTGGTGGGCAGTATCATGGTGAGCTATGTGCGCGCCCGTGGCGAGGGCCTCGGCGTGGTTTGCAAGATCGGATTCATGCAGCGCCCCGAGCGCGTGGTTGTTACCAGCTTGGCGGTGCTTGCCACCGGCATCTGCGGCCAGTGCAATGTAGGGTTCGACCCCAACTGGATCCTGATCATCGCCATGGCCTTTATCGCCGTATTCGCCAACCTCACCGCCTTTGCCCGCATCGGCTGGTGCAAACGAGCCCTTAACGATATTCAAAAGAAAAAATAATAAGTAACCACAGATTCTCACAGATTTCCACTGATTATAATCTGTGAAAATCTGTGAGAATCTGTGGTTCCTTAATTGCTTCGTCTTTTAATCAATGTGTAATGTCGCAGAGAGATCCAAATAAGCTGAAGGCAGCGTTGTGCTGCGTGGGGGCCCTGGCCATCTGGCTCGGGGTCACTGCTTTGTTTATAGGCTTCAGGGTCGAGCATGTGGTGCTGGCAGTGCTCATCGCTGTGCTGTTCTTTGCCAGCAACCCCACGCGCCGCCTCATCGTGGCATTGGTGCCGTTTTTCTTGTTCGGCATTTCCTACGATTGGATGAACCTGTGCCCCAACTACAACGTCAACCCGGTCGATGTTGCCGACCTGTACAATGCCGAGAAGCGAATCTTCGGCATCGCCTACGGCGGGGCAATGCTCACGCCCAACGAGTTTTGGGCGCTCCACACCCAGCCGTGGCTCGATGTGCTGTGCGGCATCTTCTATCTGTGCTGGGTGCCGGTGCCGATTTTCTTCGGCCTGTGGCTGTATTTCCGAGGCCAGAAGGCATCGTACCTGCATTTTGCGCTGGTGTTTCTGCTGGTCAATCTGCTCGGCTTTTCGTTCTACTATGTGCATCCCGCTGCGCCGCCATGGTATGTTGCCAACCACGGCTTCGAGGCAGTGCCGGGCACGCTTGGCGAGGTGGCTGGCTTAGGAGCGTTTGACCGCATCACGGGCCTTAACATCTTTGACGGCTTGTATGCCCGCAACAGCAATGTCTTTGCCGCCCTGCCCTCGCTCCACTCGGCTTACACCTTGGTGGCGTTTATCTACTCGCTGCAGTCGCGCTGCGGCTTGGGTTGGAAGATAGCCCTGGGCATTATCACCGTCGGCATCTGGTTTACGGCTGTCTACACCTCACACCATTATATAATAGATGTGCTTGGCGGCATCGCCTGCGCTCTGGTGGGCTTCCTTCTCTTTGAATACGCCCTGATGCGCATCCCCGCCTTCAACCATTTCATAGCCCGCTACGTTGCTTATATCAAAGGCTAGTGTGGCTGCGCCGCCCCCGGCGCGATGCAGTGTGGCTGCGCCGCCCCCAGCGCGATGCAGTGTGGCTGCGCCCTGCTCCAATGCCCAGCGCCGAGGCGGCGCGGCCACACTCCCGGATGGCGGCTACTGTTCTGGGCCACTGTGTGGTCCAGCTTAAGATAAAAAATTACTATTATGGAGAAATCAGAAAATACTACCCCCGCGCCCAACAATGATGTGCGCCCCGATGTGCTCAATTTTGATGACATCAAAGAGATGGTGCCCAAGCTCGCCGGCCACGAAAAGCTGGTCAACAACCTGCTGCACTGGCTGCAAGTCGACGAGGTAAACGCCGTGCACGGCCGTTGGTGCGACACCCCGGGTCCGGAATTTGTCAAGCGCATGATGGAGCTCGACTTCAAGATCAAGCTGCGCGTCGACAACGAGCAGGTGCTCGACCACCTGCCCGAAGGGGCCTTCATTACCGTCAGCAACCACCCCTTTGGCGCCCTCGATGGCATCACGCTCATCTACCTGATCGGCTCTCGGCGACCAAAATTCAAGGTGATGGTCAATATGATCCTCAACAAGATCTCGGCCATGCACCCCAACTTCATCGCCGTCAACGCCTGGGCCAGCGACGACCCGGAGAAAAAGAAGGTGTCCGTCTCGGGCCTCTTCGAGGCCATGCGCCAGCTGCGCGACGGCAACCCCATCGGCTTCTTCCCCGCCGGCGCCATGAGCAAGGTCAACTGGAGGCTGCGCCTCCAGGACCGTCCCTGGCAGGAATCTGTGCTCAAGATTATCTACCGCGCCAAGGTGCCGGTGATACCTATCTTCTTCCATGGCACCAACAGCTGGTGGTTCAACTTCCTGGGTGTCGTGTGCTGGCAGGCCCGCTCGTTCAGACTCCCAGCCGAGGTGTTCCGCAAGCGCGGCAAGACCCTCCACGTCAGCATCGGCGACCCCATCTCGGTCGAGGATCAGGCGCGCTTCGACTCGCCCGAGGCCCTCGGTGCCTACCTCCGCGCCAAGACCTACGCCCTCCGTGACATCAAATAGTCAAAATAATAACCCCCTCTGGCCCTTTTGACTTTTGACTTTTGACTTTTGACTTATTTGATGAATTGGCAAAAAATCAAAGCTGACTATCGCACATCGCTCAAGTCGATGGATACCGAGGAGCATATCGACCTGGCATTCTACCGGCCGATAGGCTATGCCTGGGCGTGCCTGGCCCGCAAGCTGGGCATCACGCCCAACGCCATCACCGTGGCGGCCATCTTCCTCGGCATCGGTGCCGGCGTGTGCTTTTACTTCAATAATCTCGGCATCAATGTCATAGGCATGCTCCTGCTGGTGTGGGCCAACTCGTTCGACAGCGCCGACGGCCAGCTTGCGCGCATGACCAAGCAATACTCGCGCATCGGCCGCATCCTCGACGGCATGTGCGGCGATTTCTGGTTCATAGCCATCTACGCCGCTATCTGCCTCAGGGAGAATCATTTCTCGGTATTTTTCTCCGACCATCCCTGGCTCATCTGGGTCATGGCGGCCGTCACGGGCCTGTGCCATGCCAAGCAGGCCAAGATGGCCGATTATTATAGGCAGTTCCACTTGTATTTCCTCAAGGGCGAGAGCGGCAGCGAATTGGAATCGGCAGCCGAACTCGAAAAGGCGTATCGCGAGGCCAAGCGCCAGGGATGCAACATCTTTAAGCGCTTTACGCTCTACACCTATCTCAATTACACTCGCAATCAAGAGGTTATGACCCCGGCCATGCAGCGCTTGCGCCGCGCGCTCAAGAAGAAATACCCTGACGGGCGGATACCCCTGGAGTTTCGTGAGCGATTCCGCAAGCTGAGCTTGCCGCTGATGAAATATACTAATATCTTATCGTTTAATTGGCGCATCATAGCCCTGTTTACTGCCCTGTTCATAGGGCAGCCGTGGCTGTATTTCGCTTTTGAGTTGGTGGTGCTCAACGCCCTGATGGTCTACATGATGTGGCGCCACGAGCGCATCTGCCGCCAGCTGGCTCGCAGCCTGAGGTAGGTGCCCACCAAGTGGGCACCCACAGTAGCCGCCATCCGGCAGACCGCGCCGCAGAGCGCCGCCAGTGTGGCCGCGCCCGGCGCTGGGCATCGTGTCCAGGCGCTCGCGCCTGGCCATAGCCCGGATGGCGGCTACTGTTCTGGGCCACTGTGTGGCCCAGTTCCATTCCCTTCCCCCCTTGATATTATGATTTCTGGCATTATATTTGATTATGGCGGCACGATAGATAGCCGCGGCGAGCACTGGAGCGAGGTGATCTGGCGTGGGTGGCAGCGCGCCGGCATCCGGGCCACCAAACAGGCATTTCGCGACAGCTATGTCTATGCCGAGCGCTACCTCGCTCGCCACCCGGTGATCCTCCCCTCCGATGATTTCCGCACCCTCCTCCTCAAAAAAATCACCATCGAGCTCAACCACTACCAGTGTGGCCGCGCCGCCTCGGCGCTGGGCAGTGTGCCCTCCATGCCCAGCGCCGAGGCGCCGCTGCCACACTGCATCGCCGACTATTGCGATGCCCAGGCGCGCATTTGCGTTGCCGAGGCCCGCCCCACCCTCGAGGCCCTCGCAAAGCGCTACCCCCTGTGTCTGGTCAGCAATTTCTACGGCAATATAGTTGCTGTGCTCGAGGCCTACGGCATCCGTCACCTATTCAGCCATATCATCGAGAGCGCCGTGGTAGGCGTGCGCAAACCCGACCCGCGCATCTTCCAGCTCGGGTGCGTGGCCCTCGGGCTGCCGCCCGAGCAGGTGCTTGTCGTCGGCGATTCCCTCAGCAAGGATATCCTCCCAGCAGAGTCGCTCGGCTGTGCCACCGCTTGGCTCAAGGGCCGAGGCTGGTCCCCAGCCGACGATGCCGCCACCCACCCCAGCCAAATCACAGCGCTATCTGACCTAATGAAAAATGAAAAATGAAAAATGAAAAATGGCCATCCGGCAGTGGGCCAGGTGTCCTGGCCCACTCTGCCGTATGACGGCGCGGCCACTCTGCGTTGCACAAGTCATGGCCCCTCTGCCCCGCAGCGCGGCCACACGGCCGCGCTTCCTGACGGATGGCGGCTACTGTGCTGGGCCTTTTTATGGCCCAGTCGCCCTCTTCCCCCTCAAAAACACAAATCTGGTCAATTAATATCCATTAACAATAATCACCAACTTATCAACCATATTTAACCCATTTTCACTAAAACTGCCATTTCTTAACAAAATATAAGAAAATTTAAAGAAGATTATAGTCAAGATTTTTTCACAATTCCAAAAACTATACGTAACTTTGCCCCCGAAATCGCAACGCGCTCTCTCCCGCACCCGCGATTTCGGGGGCATCGCGCCCCACAGAGTATTTTGGAATTAGAATAATTACGATTAAAAATTTAAACAGATTAAGAAATGAGCAATCCTTCTGTTAAGCCCGCACAGGGCAAGCTCGGTGTGATGGTCGTCGGCCTGGGTGCCGTCACCTCAACTTTCATGACCGGTGTTCTCATGGCCCGCAAAGGCCTCGCCAAGCCCGTTGGCTCAATGACTCAGTACGACAAAATCCGCGTTGGCCAAGGCGCTGACAAGAAATACCTCCACTACAAGGACATCGTGCCTCTGGCCGACCTCAACGACATCGTCTTCGGCGCTTGGGACGTCTATCCCGCCAACGCCTACGAGTCAGCCATCAACGCCGAGGTGCTCAAATACAAAGACATCGCTCCCGTAAAGGACGAGCTCGAGCAGATCAAGCCCCTCAAGGCCGCTTTTGACAAGAACTACGCCAAGCGTCTCGACGGCGACAACGTAAAGGACGCCAAGGACCGCTGGGATATGACCGAGCAAATCCGCCAAGATATCCGCGACTTCAAGGCCAAGACCGGTGTTGACCGCGTGGTTGTCCTCTGGGCCGCTTCGACCGAGATTTATGTTCCCGTCGATGAGAAGATCCACGGCTCGCTCGAGGCTCTCGAGAATGCCATGAAGGCCGACGACAAGGAGCATATCGCCCCCTCGATGTGCTACGCCTACGCCGCTCTGTCTGAGGGCTGCCCCTTCATCATGGGCGCTCCCAACACCACAGTCGACATCTCCGCTATGTGGGAACTCTCAGAGAAGACTGGCATGCCCATCGCTGGCAAGGACTTCAAGACCGGCCAAACCCTGGTTAAGTCAGGTTTCGCTCCCATCATCGGCACACGCTGCCTCGGCCTCGCCGGCTGGTTCTCAACCAACATCCTCGGCAACCGCGACGGCCTCGTGCTCGACGAACCCGCCAACTTCCACACCAAGGAGGTCAGCAAGCTCTCCACCCTCGAGTCGATCCTCGTGCCCGAAGAGCAGCCCGACCTGTACACCGACTACTACCACAAGGTGCGCATCAACTACTATCCTCCCCGCAACGACAACAAGGAGGGCTGGGACAATATCGACATCTTCGGTTGGATGGGCTATCCCATGCAGATCAAGATCGACTTCCTGTGCCGCGACTCTATCCTCGCCGCTCCCCTCTGCCTCGACCTCGTGCTGCTCAGCGACCTCGCTGCACGCGCCGGCCGCCACGGCATACAGCGCTTCTTGAGCTTCTTCCTCAAGAGCCCGATGCACGATTACACCAAGGGCGAGGTGCCTGTCAACCACCTCTTCAAGCAGTACGTCATGCTCAAAAACGCCATCCGCGAGATGGGCGGCTACCCCGCAGACGAGACCATCGACTAGTTTTTAGTTATGAGTTATGAGTTAAGAGTTATGAGTTATGAGTTATGAGTTATGAGTACGCCCTCCATACCACTCAGCCCTAACAACTCATGACTCACCACTCACAACTCATAACTCACCACTCATAACTCATAACTAATCACTCATAACTCATAACTAATCACTCATAACTTGATTATGATTCTCCAAAATAACTATCCAGGGCTCTGCGACGCGATGTCGCGGAGCCTTTTTTTCACTTTTTAAGCCTTAAAATTTTATTATGTAGATTATTTCCACTAACTTTGCACTCTGTAAACTTAAAACTAATTAAGCAACACGCTAAAAGCAATTCGCAACAAGCAATGGATAACAAACCCAACCAGCAGGCTCCCGAAGAGCCCCAAGCCCTTACCGCTCTCAAAAACCACAAAAAGGTTCTCCTTGGCTGGAGCATCGCAGTGGTGATTCTATGCGTTCTCGCCCTTGTTTGGTACCTCGTTTCTCTCAACGGCGCTCGCAAGGCCGACGAGGCTGTCGCTCTCGCCGACATCGAAATGAATGATTCCACTTCTTTGGCTTTCTATCAGGATGCAGCCAAGCTCGGATACAAGAGTGGCAATCGCGCCAGCCTACAGGCTGGCATCGCCCTCTTCCGCAAAGGCGACTATCAGGAAGCTCTCAAATACCTCAAGGATGCATCAATCAGCAGCAACATCGTCGAGGCTGGAAAATACTCGCTGATGGGCGACTGCTATGTCAACCTCGGCAACACCGACGAGGCCCTCAAGTGCTATGCCAAGGCTCTCAACTGCGCCGACGGCAACACCCAGATTTGCCCTTTCATCCTCATCAAGGAGGCCAACATCTACCGCGAGAACGGCATGTATGACAGAGAGTACAGCTGCTACAAGGAGATTCTTGACAAGTATCCCACTTATGTCCAGAGCCTCAAGCAGCGCAATATCGACCTGCGTAAATACGCCGAGCGCGCCAAAGCCGCTGCTGGCAAATAATAGCATTTGACCGATCAGCGCTTACAAGCACTTGCCCAGCATCCCGTAGCGCGGCTGTTGTGGCAATATAGCCTGCCATCCGTGGTGGGCATGCTTATTTGGAGCATCTACAATGTCGTAGACCGCATCTACATAGGCCAAGGGGCCGGGCCGGAGGCAATCTCGGGCCTGGCCATCACTTTTCCGGTGATGAATCTCGCCGCCGCCATGGGCGTGCTGGTGGGTGTGGGTTCTGCAGCCCGTACCAGCATCTTCCTTGGCGCCAAGCAGCAGGCCAAGGCCGAGCGTGTGCTTGGCAATGCCCTGGTGCTTACCTTAATTATAGGCACGATCTACACCCTCTGTTTTGGCATCTGGCTCAAGCCCATCTTGCGCGCCTTTGGCGCCACTGATGTCACGATGCCCTACGCCTACGATTTCATGATATGGATGCTGCCGGGATTGGTGGTCACCAACCTGTGTTTCAGCTTCAACAATATCATGCGCGCCAGCGGCTATCCGATTAAGGCGCTCGTGACCAATCTGCTCGGGGCTGTGCTCAATGTCATCCTCGACCCGATATTCATCTTCGGGTTCGACATGGGCATCAAGGGCGCGGCCATCGCCAGCGACATCTCGATGTTTGTGGCTGCGGCGTTTGTGATGTGGCATTTCTGCCGCCGGTCATCAACGGTGCATTTTCGCCGCGGCATCTACCGCATCGATTGGCGCATTGTCTGGGGCATGGTCAGCCTGGGCGCGGCGCCATCGGTGGTCAATGCCGCCTCGTGCCTGATCACGATGATTGTCAATACTTCGCTGGTGCATTACGGCACCGACATCGATGTTGGCGCTTGCGGCATCTTCATTACCTTCACCTCATTGCTAACCTCGGTGATTGTGGGCCTGAATATGGGCATGCAGCCGATCGTGGGTTACAACTACGGCGCTGGCAATCTGCATCGCCTCACCGGGGCGTATGCGCTGGCCACCTACTGGGCCACGGGCATCTGCACCCTCGGCTGCGTGGTGGGCATGCTCTGGCCCGATGTGATAGCGCGGGCATTCACCTCCGACCCGGGACTGATACGGGTCACCGACAATGGCTTCAGGCACGCGCTGTTTATGTTCTGGATGGTAGGATTTCAGGTGATATCCACCGGCTTTTTTCAGAGCATCGGCAAGGCAGCCCAGTCGATAATCCTGGGTCTGGCGCGCCAGGTGATATTCATGTATCCCCTGCTCAAGCTGCTGCCCCACTATTTCCAGCTCAATGGCGTATGGCTGTCCTTCCCCCTCTCTGACATCCTCGCCACCCTGGTCACCATCGTCCTCATCCTCCTCCAATTCCGCCAGCTCCGCTCCCTCCCTGTCGCAATTGAAAACGTAAGCACGTAAGCTCAAAATAAGCACACTATATGAGAATAATATTTTTATCCTCAATTAAAAATCAATACCAACAGTGTGCTTACGTTAAACTTACGTGCTTACGTTTTCCTCCTAACTTTTGACTTTTGACTTTTGACTTTTGACTTTTGACTTAAATCCCCGTGGTTCTCTACGCTTGCGATCTTGATGGCACCCTGCTGGATGCCGATGCGCGCCTCTCGGCCGAGACGGCGCGAATGTTTCGTCAGCTCTCGTCTGAGGGAGCTAAGATAACCTTTGTCACGGCACGCACCCCGGCCACCGTGCAACCCATCATGGAGCCGGCCCAGCCTCAGCTCTCGGGCGTAGTCATGACCGGAGCAGCCCTGTGGAATCCAGCCCGCAAGGTCTACGAGTCGGTGGTTTACCATCGGCCCGACGATGTGCGCGTCATCGCCGACATCTGTCGGCGCCACAGCATCTCGCCATTTGTGTACACCATGACCCCGGGCAGCAACTCGCTGCTGGTATACCACAATGCGCCCAAGCTCACGCCCATCGAGCAGCATTTCGCTGAGGACCGCACCCTCAATGAGCTGAAGACTTTCAGCCTGGGCCAAGAGGCCCCGGAATACACCGAGCAATGCACCGTGCTGTTCTTTGCCATGGGCGACAAGGACAAGATACAGGCTGCTGCCGAGGCCATCACTCAGGCCACCACCTGCTATGCCTCGTGGTATCCGGATACTTACAACCCCGGCATCACCCTGCTCGAGGTATTTGCCCCAGGGGTCAGCAAGGCCGCTGGGCTGCTCAAGCTCAAGGCCCTGCTTCAAGCCGACAAGGTGGTCGCCTTTGGCGACAATCTCAACGACATACCGATGCTGCAAGCCGCCGACCTGAGCATCGCCGTCGAGAATGCCCACCCCGAAGTCAAAGCCATCGCCCACCTCGTCATCGGTCCCAACACCGCCGATTCCGTCATCAAATGGATTGAGCAGGATTATAAGTCGGCCCCCCTAACCCCCTAAAGGGGGGAGGCTCCCACCTGCTGAGGGAGTCCCAAGTGTGGCCGCGCCGCCCCGGCGCATTGGCAGTGTGGCCGCGCCGTCCCCGGCGCATTGGCAGTGTGGCCGCGCCGCCCCGGCGCATTGGCAGTATGGCCACGCCGCCCCCGGCGCATTGGCAGTGTGGCCGCGCCGCCCCCGGCGCTGGGCATCGCCCACCCAGTAGTGGGCCCGGCGCCCCCGCGGGCCCGGTCAGCCGATACTAATTTCAAACCCTATTATACCATGTCAAAAAGACACCTCATCACCCTTTCTCTATTAGCAGCCTCGCTGCTAACCCATGCTGAGACCTACGTCCACGACACCACCGACGACCCATACCAGTGGCCCACCGACCCGGCTGTCCTCAATCACCTCCATGATTGGCAGCAGCTAAAATTTGGCGTGCTGATCCACTGGGGGCTGTACAGCCAGGCTGGCATCTGCGAGTCCTGGCCCATCTGTTCTGAGGATTGGATTACCCGCCCCGCCGGTTTCAGCTACGACGGCTTCAAGCAATGGTACTGGGGCCTGAGCCGCGATTTCTGTCCCACCGACTTTGACGCATCTCAGTGGGCGCAGGCTTGCGCCGACGCTGGCATGCGCTATGTCATCTTCACCACCAAGCATCATGATGGCTTTTGCCTCTACCCCACCGCCTATACCGATTTCTCAATCGCCCATGGGCCTTTTGCGAGAGATGCCAGGGTCGATGCCGTCGGCCAGGTCTTTGACGCGTTCCGCGCCAAAGATTTCATGATCGGGGCATATTTCTCCAAGCCCGACTGGCACTGCCAATGGTATTGGAATCCCTACTACGCCACCCCTAATCGGCGGCAGAATTACAAGCGCGAACAGCACCCCGACTGGTGGGAGCGCTACCGCCTATACACCCAGGCGCAGCTCGACGAGATTACACAGCGCTACGCGCCATTAGATATACTCTGGCTCGATGGCGGCTGGGTATCGGGCGATGAGATTGGCCTCGACAGCATCTTGATGCGCGCTCGCGTGGGCGAGCAGGCTGGTATGCTGTCGGTCGACCGCACCATCGGGGGCCTCAATGAAAATTACCAGACACCCGAGCAGACCATCCCACGCGAGCAGCTGCCCCATCCCTGGGAGAGTTGCATCTCGCTCAGCGACGATTGGGGCTGGACGCCCAATGCGCGCTTTAAGAGCCCGCAGCGCATCATCAACAGCCTGGCCGAGATTGTCGCCAAGGGCGGCTCGCTTGTGCTCGGCGTGGGGCCCACGCCGCAGGGGCTGATACAGCCCGAGGTGGTGGATATCCTCAAGGAAATTGGCGCCTGGCTCGCCGTCAACGGCGAGGCCATCTATGGCACCGTGCCCACCGAGGTATATCAGAGCGGGGATATCTTTTTTACGGCCGCGCCTGACGGCTCGGCGCTGTATGCCATCTATGCTCACCCTGAGGGTGAGCCCATGCCGGCCCAGCTCAGCTGGGAGGGCAATGCCCCCGCCGGCTCTGTGACCCTGCTATCCACTGGCCAGGCGCTCCGCGCCTCGACCACCGGCTCTACTACCACCATCACCCTCCCCCGCCATCTCCCCGCTGCCCCCCTGGCCCTGCGCTTCGCGCCCAAATGACAGGGCGCCCAAAGCGCCCAGCACCGTGGTGCCCCCATCTCGCTCTTGCAAATTTACAAATTATATTTCATATCCTCACCGATATCATCAAAATATTTCTCGCCTATCATTAAATTTCCCATCGCCCACGCATCCTGGCACCACCGTCCCCGGCGCTTCGCTCCAATCCATATCTATCCTGGGCCTTTGTCCCGCTGGCGTATCCTTGCACCACCGTCCTCGGCGCTTCGGGCGCCGGTTCCATTTTGCCGTCAGGCAAAACCCACACCAGATACCAAATCAAGCAATGACCATAGCATTGCTGTTGGGGATTGTGGGGCAGTAGGCCGGAGCCACCACTTCAGTGGTGGAGGGTTAGGCCGGAGCCACCACTTTAGTGGTGGAGGGTTAGGCCGGAGCCACCACTTTAGTGGTGGGGTTAGGATTCTTGTGATTGGCAATTGCGTGGTTTTTGATTAATCCACCACTGAAGTGGTGGCTCCGGCCTACCGGTTTGCTACGGGTTGATGATGGCTCCTCAGGCCGTATCCGCATGGCCGTCCCCCCCTTTAGGGGGTTAGGGGGCTACCTTAGGGGGCTGACTTAAAAAGCTCGCGCGGTCAATGGCCACGCGAGCTTTTTATTGGATTAGGGATTAGGGGTTAGTCTGTAGTCTTTTTACCTTCAATGGGATTTTCCTCACCATCTCCAGGATTAACAGCCCATACAGTCACATTGTCAGCGGTATTCAGATCGGCGATCATCAGCTGATCGAATACGATAGGATAGAGAGCTGGCTTATCCGGATCGGGATCTTGAGGATTGTCTGGATCTTCTGGTTCCTCTGGAGGAACGGTGGTACCTGAAGTGTTCTTGGTAATTTTGAAGATATAAGTATATACTGTATTCTCCTCCCATTTAGTGTATGTAGGCTCTATGTATACACGAGCATTCCTTACCTCAATTACCTCCTTGGTATCATCAGCAATCAGATCAAAATTCATAACAACTTGGAAACCACAAGCCTGTTGAGGAATAATTCTATAGACATCGGGTGACATAGATACAGTTTTTGTTGTAACTGCATCAATCTCAGTACGATCGGCTATATAACCCTCTGACGAGAGATTTGACATACCTGCAATAGAGAAACAACCAGTCTGGTTCGATGTAACAGGGCTTGCAAACTCGACTTTTTTATTATTAAAGTCGATGGTGGGGATACCCCCAACTTGATATGAAGTTCTGGTAAATTTGGGACTCTCGGTAGCGGTGGCATCATAATTAACTGGGATGGCGGCTATACCCCTGATATCTGTAGTACCAACGGTAGAAGTTATATTTACCTCATCCATCTTAACATGATAGCCCTTAATATCCTCATAAATGCCAATCTGCATTTGGCCCAGAAGACGGGTAAATGTGATGGATACATCGTCTACATGGTTCTTAGCTGTTCCTGAAGTGGTGCCATCAGAGTTACAAATTGTTGGTTTATCTACAACCGTATGTCCGTACATATAATCCACATCATTTGTTCCATCTACAAGACCCATATAAAGATGCATTGGGAAAGTCATTTTCTTTTGGGACGCATCAAAGGTTACATATTTTTTCCCATCTGTAGCTTTTTCCCTATAAATATAAGGAGAATAAGCGAAGAACTCGTAAGCCTTACTCAAATCCCAATATTTGAGATATTGAATAGAGTTTTCAGAGACAGATGCTTCGACGTAGTTGGGATAGGTGGCTTTATGTAGATTGTGTCTGTAATTATACTGATTGTCATCTTTGGCCGTAGAACTACCCATGTTCTCATAGACCCAATAACTGGTTCCATCATGTATATCTGATGATTCTCCCCAGGTTTCCTCTGCCTTCGTGGGGTCCTCCCATATATCTCGTGCATGATAGCCCACACCGTCAGTGGTGGCATAACCTACTAGGTAGTTGGTCATAACCGTATTAGCCGCCTGAGTATAGTCCGAGCCCTTGTAGGCCCAGACGCCAAAATCATAGTGTTCGGTTTCCAGACCGTCTGCGCGGCTCTGGTTGCCAACTTTCATGGAGAAAGTCATGGGGGATTCCTCTTGAGAGGAACCCTTAGCGGCAGAGGTGGGATCGACCACGCCTTGCTCGCTACATGCGGCAAGGCCCAAGCAGAGGCCAAATACCGCAATCAGTTTTTTAGCTTTCATGATTGTTGAAATTTGTGAATGATGTTGATTTTTTAATTGGCCCCTGGTCTCAGCCCCCAGCCCCTAAAGGGGAGTAGCTGGGCGAGGGGGGATTGGGTGAATGGTTTTTTGTTTGTTTAGTTGTTGGGTGAATGGTTAGGTAACTACTCAGCGATTCTGAAGTAAAAATTTTTGTAACAATTAAATTTTTCT
>JAJBUH010000273.1 GCA_020860445.1 Bacteroidales bacterium
CCTTTGCTCCTTTGTGGGAGCAACCCAGCCCCTCTTTGCACCTTTGCCCCTTTGCTCCTTTGTGGGAGCAACCCAGCCCCTCTTTGCACCTTTGCCCCTTTGCCCCTTTGTGGGAGCTGGTCTCGACAAAGGCGCAAAGGTGCAAAGAGGGGGCTGCCGCAAAGAGGTGGTAGCCGCAATATTTTATCCAATCATCAATCATCTAAAAATCAATCCTATGGCGCCAAAATTTGGCACAAGCAATAGTTACATGACTTCGCAAGTGTGGCTCTGGGCCACAATAGTGCAATATTTCACCGAAGACTTAGCTCCTCGCATCATCGACCAAAAATTTGATGTAAAAAACCGTCTATTAGAGCAGATGGTCATGGCTGCTCGCTCTGGCACAGCAAATGTTGCCGAAGGTCTTTCGCGCCATCAAACATCACGAGAGACCGAAATCAAACTCCTTGATGTGGCCAAGGCGAGTCTTGCAGAGCTCTCCAACGATGTCTTTTTCCGCATGCTACGCATGCGTATATCTGTTTGGGACAAGTCTAATCCAAACTACTCCATAGCGCAACAAATACAAATAGCCAATCCTCAATATGGCGATTGTTGGCTTCACGATAGTCAACAATTTCTTTTGGAGTGTATAGATAATCTGCAAGGATGGTTTAAACATGCCAATGTAGAGGTCGCGGCCAACACCATGCTCATAATTTGCGAAAGGCTTAAGTTGATGATCCAATCCCTTTCAAACCAAATCTATGAGGAATTTCTGCGCGAAGGCGGCTTTAGAGAGCAGATGAGCGCAGATCGTATCGAGGCCAGAAAGAATCCGACCACCATGCCTCAAGCTCCAAGATGCCCTTCTTGCGGGGCCCAAATGATAAGACGCCTTTGCCAAACCGGCAAAAATCATGGCAAACCCTTTTGGGGTTGCACCAACTATCCACAATGCAAGCAACCTCCAATCTTTGATCCAGCCCTCCTGAAATAGCTTGGCAAGAGCCCAGCCTCCTCTTTGCCCCTTTGCTCCTTTGTGGGAGCCCAAGCCCCCCTCTTTGCCCATTTGCCCCTTTGTGGGAGCCGCCCAGCCCCTCTTTGCACCTTTGCCCCTTTGCTCCTTTGTGGGAGCCACCAGCCCCCCTCTTTGCTCCTTTGCACCTTTGCTCCTTTGTGGGAGCCACCAGCCCCCCTCTTTGCTCCTTTGCACCTTTGCTCCTTTGTGGGAGCTGGTCTCGACAAAGGCGCAAAGGTGCAAAGGTGCAAAGAGGGCTTGGGCTGCCGCAAAGAGGGGGCTGCCGCAAAGAGAGACCAATCAAATTGATTTTGTAGATTGAAAAAATTACAGTAATTTTGTACCAATAATCAACTTTAAATTTAAAATTGTGATAAAAAGAATTTTTAGCGCCCTGCTATTGGGAATGATGATAGTGGGGATAAGCGCAGCGAGCGAGAATCCTAAGAGGGAATTTCGCGGGGCCTGGATGCACACGATTGGCCAAAGCCAATACAAGGAACAAACTACAGAGCAAAACCAAGCCTATCTGCGCAAGCAACTTGACCAGCTGCTGGCAGCGGGCGTGAATGTCGTGATATGGCAAGTGAGGCCATCGGCCGACGCCTTCTATCCGAGCGACCTCGAGCCTTGGAGCAAATATCTCACCGATGGCGGCCAGCCCCCGGTGCCATACTGGGACCCGCTGCAATTCATGATCGACGAGGCCCATGCCCGTGGCATGGAGCTCCATGCCTGGCTCAACCCATACCGCGTGACCACAACCAAGGGCGAAAAGCTGCCCAAAAACCACCCGTACCATAAGCACCCAGAAAGGTTCGTCAAATACGAGGGCGACGGCAAGATGTACTTTGACCCGGCCCTCCCCGAAAACCGCCAATTCATAGCCGATGTCGTCAAGGACATCGTGACGCGCTACGATGTCGACGGCATCCACATGGACGATTACTTCTACCCCTACCCCGCTGGCGGCAAAGACTTTCCCGACTCAAAATCTTATGCCAAATACGGCAAGGGCATGAACAAGGCCGATTGGCGACGCCAGAATGTTGACCAACTCATCGAACTGGTGCACAAGACCATACGCGCCCGCAAGCCCTGGGTACGCTTCGGCATCAGCCCATTCGGCATCTGGCGCAACAAGGCCAGTGACCCACGCGGCAGCGACACCAACGGCCTGCAAAACTATGACGACCTGTACGCTGACGTGCTGCTTTGGGCCGAAAAGGGCTGGATCGACTATCTGGTGCCACAGCTCTACTGGGAGCTTGAGCACAAGCGCGCCTCATACCTGGTGCTGGTCGACTGGTGGGCCAAGGCAGTCGACCCCAAATGCCAAGTCTACATCGGCCAGAGCGTAGAGAAGACCATGGAACTCCCCGACCTGGCCCCATCGAAAGAGCCCAACCAGCTCAAGCACAAGGTTGACCTAACCCGCCAGTGGGAGACCATCCAGGGCAACTGCTGGTGGCCAGCCTACTCGCTCACCCGCGACTCAAAGGGGAGCGCCACAGCTCTGAAAAAGACATTCCAAGCCACCCCGGCCTTGGTGCCTGCCTACACCGGCATAAGCAATGACAAGCCCAAAGCCGTCAAGAAAGTCAGGCTGAAAGACAACATTCTCAGTTGGTCGGTTGTTGAAAACAAAGGCAAGGCCACCGACCAGGTCAAATTTGTTGTGTATCGGTTTGATGACGCCTCAGATAGGAATTTTGAGAATCCGGCCAATATAATGGCTGTCACTACCGACCACAGTCTGGAGGTAAGCTTGCCCGGAACGTATGTAGTAACAGCATTAGACCGAGTAAACAATGAGTCCAGTCCGTCAAATGAGGTTCGTAAGAAGAATTAAGCAACCTACCTCAATAATAATCCCAGTGTACAACGCTGAGAAGTATCTGCCACAGTGCCTCGACAGCATTGTGGCTCAGAGCACGCGCGAATGGGAGACGATTCTGATTGATGACGGCAGCACCGACTCGTCAGGATCGATATGCGACGAATACGCAGCCAAAGATTCGCGCTTCAAAGTTGTGCACCAACCCAACCAAGGGCAAGCCGCAGCCCGCAACACCGGCTTGGGCATGGCCTCCGGCATATACACTGTGTTTGTAGATGCCGATGACATGCTCCACCCCCAATTTGTCGAGCTGATGGCCAAGATGCTCAAAGATACCGATGCCGACATAGCCCAGTGCACATTTCTGCGCAAGAAGAAATGCCGCTGGCCCGACCAGGCAGTGTGGAATGTGAATATGTTCAACTCTTACGACGCCCTCTGCGACCTGCTCTACCAGAGCGAGATTTCGTCATCGGTGTGCGCCAAGATGTTTCGCACGCGCCTGTTTGAGAAAGAGAAATTCCGCGGGGGGCTCTATTATGAGGACCTGGAATTAATAGCTCGCATAATCGACTCGACCAAGGCCAAGGTGGCAAGCACAATGCATTGCCTATATTTCTACCGCGACAACGAGGAGAGCTTCATCAACACCTTCTCGACCAAGCGATTTGATGTGCTAAAGGTGGTGGATATGATCGAGGAGCGATTTGCCGACGACCCCGTGCTGCTCGCCGCAGCCCAAGACCGCAAATTTGCCGCCTATTGCAATATGTATCTGCTCACCCACCGCATGCCCGAGCAGGTCGAGGTGACCCAACGCTGCCTCGATGTGGTGCGCCGCTATCGTGGCAGAATACTCAAAAATCCCAAATCAAGGGCCAAGAACAAATTCGGAGCCCTGATTTCGTTCCTATTCTTCAACCGCTTCACCTGTGCCAATAACAAGACTAACCTCGCTATCGCAGCCCCAGGCCCTGCCATACAGTCGGCTGACCGAGGCGCAACTGCGCAATAAGCTCGATCCAGAGCAGGCGATATTCATCGCGGAGAGCCCCAAAGTGATAGCCGTGGCCATGGACCACGGGTATCAGCCTATATCCCTGCTATGCGAAGAGCGCCATATCTCGGGCGATGCCGCGTCCCTGATTGCACGCCACCCCGAGATGCCAGTCTACACGGCCGAGCGCGCATTGCTCGCCTCACTCACCGGATACACATTGACACGCGGGGTGCTATGCGCCATGCGGCGCCCAGCTCCCACCCCGATTGAGGACATCACCCGCGATGCGCGGCGCGTAGCCGTAATCGACGGCGTATGCGACACCACCAACATCGGAGCCATTTTCCGCTCGGCAGCGGCCCTCGGCATTGATGCCGTAGCCCTGACACCTCAATCGTGCGACCCATTGAATCGGCGCTCAATCAGGGTGTCGATGGGGTCGGTGTTTCTGGTACCATGGGCATGGATCGACACGCCAGCCCAGATGCAGAGCTTGGGATTCAAGACAGTAGCCATGGCTCTGACCGACAAATCTGTGAGCATCGACGACCCACAGCTTTGCGCCGAACCACGGCTCGCCATCATCCTCGGCACCGAGGGCGACGGCTTGGCCTCTAAAGTAGTAGAGGGAGCCGACTATGTGGCTCGCATACCTATGCACCACACGGTCGACTCCCTCAATGTCGCAGCCGCATCGGCTGTAGCTTTTTGGCAGCTTAGGGCAAGATGACCTTTTTGGCCACGCCTCCTTGACTCTTGATGTAGAGGCCTGAGGCTGGATTTGTCACCACCTGACCTTGTATATTATAATAGGTGACGGAGCCCTGAGGCTCATCTGCCTCAATGCCCGATATCCCATTGCACTCATAGTCAACCAGACCACCAGCCGGGAAATCAGAGTTGGCCTCAACCACTGTCCAATAGGTGTTGGGGGTCACTTTGTTGCGCGGCCATGATGTGCCAGGGTCAATCGACACGCAAGCGCCCATGGTGTAGCCACCCAGATAGTCACATTCCGGCTCCCAATAGAAGAATCCATCACAGGTACTCTCCGTATCCTTAAGATTTTCAATCAGATAGGTGGTGAATGCCTCCATATCGGCATTGCACTGGGCTATGCCTTGGGCTTGAGTACCATTGGGCAGAGCGGCTGTCCACTCATTATTCATACCCAGTTCGCACAGCAGGGTGCGGAAACCGTAATTTGAATAAATATTCTGAATAGTGGTGACAGCGGCCGAGGTATTGGTTTCCCACTGAGAAGTATTCTGGTTGTCGGATGTTGGATAGAGCGACAGGCCGATGTAATCGCACATATCGCTGCCAAACCCATTATTTTTCAGCAGATTAAGACACCAATTGGCATCGCTCCATTTCTGAGCATTGGCCAACTGCATTACTACCTTGGCTTCGGGATACACAGCCTTGGCAGCTTCAGACCCAGCTTGGAATAGGGTTACGAAATTTATGGTAGTTGTCGAGTTTGACGATGATATCTCGCCACCCCAATTGACATTGCTCACCGAACCCCCTGATGCCGATGGCATCGGGCAACGCAACATACCTGTCGAGGTCTCATTGCCAATCTGCACCCAAGCCACGTTAACATTGGCCTCGCGCAGCGAGGTCAGTACCTCGGTGATATGCTCGGTCACACGGGCGGCCAACTCCTCGACAGTCGAGCAGTCGTTCCACTCAGCCGGGATGAACTGCCTCAATGGGTCGGCCCAAGTGTCAGATAGGTGGAAGGCCACCATGATGCGCTGGCCCTGAGCGGCGAATGTCTTAGAGAGCGAGAGCAGATCAGCTGGGTCGGAGAATCCATAGGTGGCTTCGCAACTCACAGTGGTACCACTGATTTTAGCGCTGAAGCCATTCTTGGCAAGTGTCTGGTTGGGATTGACCCACACGCGCAGACGTATGGCATCAAAGCGATGGTCATAAGTCAAAGCCGGGATAGTGGTGAGTTGGTAATCGCCGTTGGCATCCAAGGCATAGTATGCCGGGGTGCCGTCAGAGAGGATGCGCGATGTCCACGACAGGTCGCCACCCATGGCAAAATCGGGATAACCGTCAGCTGGTGTTTTGGTCGGCTCGCCAGCATTGGCCATCAATGGCAGCGCCAACAGAGCAAAGATTGAGTAAAGATGTTTCATACTAAGAATAAGGTACTTGGTTTTACACCGCAAAAATACTCAAATTTCCCCAATTCCAACACCACAAATCAGAAAATTTAAACCACAAATTCCTTGATTATAAAAGAAACCACAGATTTATTA
>JAJBUH010000167.1 GCA_020860445.1 Bacteroidales bacterium
AGCATCTGACTACGGATCAGAAGGTTACAGGTTTGAATCCTGTAGGAGTCACAGAGATGCATAAAGTTGTGACAACCCTCCCCTAAGTGGGGGAAAGGTGATGAATGGTAGTCGCTCACGGCGACTATTTTTTTTGAAACGACTTCAAAATCTGACCCTGCGTAGTGAACTTATTTGGGTTTTATTTATTAATGTATTAGGGAAAATTTTTTCTCCTCAACAAATCAATACCTTTGATAAGTACTATAGATATGAAAAGATACCCATTAGCTATTCTGGCCGCAGCTTGGATGCTCACGGTTGGATTTGACGCGCAAGCCGAAAAACTTGTGCTGTTGCATACCAACGACACACACTCGCAGATCGACCCATTCCCCGAAGACAATCTTGGCGGCATCGCCCGCCGCAAAGTGCTAATCGACAGCGTGAGAAATGCTGAAGAAAACGTGCTGCTCATCGATGCTGGCGATATAGTGCAAGGCACGCTGTTCTTCAACCTCTACAAAGGCGAAGTTGAAGAGAAGCTGATGAATGCCCTTGGATACGACATGCGCATCCTCGGCAACCATGAGTTTGACAACGGCATGCAAGCCCTCGCCGACAATCTGGCGGTAGCCGATGCCGAATTGCTCTGCGCCAACTATGATTTCCGCAATACTCCACTCAAAGATACTTTCAAACCCTACTCGATCAAGGAGGTCGATGGCAAGCGCATTGCATTCTTGCCCATCAACCTGCAGCCCAAGGGCATGATAGCCGATGCCAATTGCGAGGGCATGGGATTTATCGACGAGATTGAGGCTGCCAATGGCTTGGCCTGGTATCTCAAGAATATCGAACACGCCGACATGGTGGTTGTCGTATCGCATATCGGATATGAAGACGATGTGAAATTGATTCAGAATTCTCACGACATCGACTTGCTTATCGGCGGTCACAGCCACACCTTGGTCAATCCGGCCGACCCCAACACTCCTCCCTATCTGATCAAGAATGCTGATGGCCGCGAGATAGTCGTGGCTCAGGCTGGCAAGGGCGCTCGCTATCTCGGCGAGATTACCATCGACCTTGACGACCTGGCTGCTACCCCCGACTACCAGCTCATCCTCGTTGACGACCGTCTTGACAGTCGCGTTGGCCCCGAGGTAGAGGAGATAGTAAGTCCGTATCGCGCCGAGGTTGATGCTCTCAACAAAAAGCAAGTGACCAAAGCCGCCAAGTATCTCAAGAAAGACAGTCCGGAGATGGTGAATTTCGCCAGCGACTTTGTTGAGTGGAAGGGCAAAGAGCTTGACCCAGATGTTGACCTGGTGATTATGAACAAGGGCGGTATCCGCAACGATGTTGACAAGGGGCCCGTCAGCGAGGGTCAGGTGATCACGTTGATGCCATTCTTCAACCGCATCGTGGTCATTGAGGTACCGGGCGACAGTCTGATCGAAGCGTTCGACAACATGACGCGCATCGGCGGAGCCGGCCTGAGCAAGAATGTCAAGGCTGTGTATGACAAGAACACCGGCACTTGGGAGGAACTTACCATCTCGGGCAAGCCCATCGACCCAAACCGCAATTATAAGATAGCCACTATCGACTATGTAGCCAACGGCGGCGACTATTTTCACTCGCTGGTTGACCACAAGACCCTCGGCACAAGCAAGAACTATGCCTTCGACGACCTGCTGGAATATTTCCGCACGGGTCCCGGCAAGGGCAAGTCGATCAATCCGCCAAGCGACCAACGCCTGGTATTGAAGAAATGAAGGCTCTGTTAACCCTTAAAATTCTAACTTATATCCTATGAATATACCTTTTATTTACCTGCTAATCGCCCTCTTGAGTTCGTACGGTTCGGGAGGGCGTAGCCGTTTGTCCCAACCCGTCGCTTCGCCCCAATGCAAGCACTGGGTTGACTCGGTCTACAATTCCATGGACGAACGCGAGCGTGTCGGACAGTTGATGGTCGCAAATGTAAGCCCGGCCCAAGGGCAAGCCTCGCGAGCCGCAGTCAAGCGCCTGGTCGAGCAAGCCCATGTGGGTGGTTTGCTATTCTCGGCTGGTAGTTTGGAGGAGTTTGCCGAACTCACCAACTACGGCCAGGAACTCGCCAAGGTGCCGCTGATGATGACCCTCGACGGGGAATGGGGACTGAATATGCGCGTGCCCGACTCTCCGCGTTTTCCCAAGAACATGGGCCTCGGTGCCATCCAGAATCCCAAACTGCTGTATGAGTATGGCCAGGAGGTGGCTCGCCAATGCCGCGCCATGGGTATCCATGTCAATTTCGCCCCGGTGATGGATGTCAATTCCAACCCCAACAACCCTGTGATTGGCCATAGGTCGTTTGGCGAAAGTCCGTCGAGGGTAGCCAAGCTCGGTAAGGCTTACTCTCTGGGCTTAGAGGATGGCGGCGTATTGGCTGTGGCCAAGCATTTTCCCGGCCACGGCGACACCAATGCTGACTCGCACAAGGCTCTGCCGGTGGTGAATCGCAGCCGCGACAGCTTGGATAGGGTAGAACTGTTGCCATTTCGCGAGTTCATCAATTCGGGTTGCGGCGGTGTGATGGTGGGGCATATCTCATTGCCGGCCCTCGATGCTACGGGCATTCCGGCCTCGATGTCGCGACCTATCACCACTGGATTGCTCAAAGAAGAACTCGGATTTGATGGTCTGATATTCACCGACGGCCTCGGCATGGAGGGCGCGGCTATTGGCAGCAACCGCTGCGTGGGTGCCATCAAGGCCGGAGCCGATGTGCTGCTCAATCCCATGAATCCCGTATCTGACATTGATGCAGTGCTTGCCGCTGTCGAGAGCGGAGAGATTTCGGCTCAGGATATCGAAGACCGCTGCAAGAAGATGCTCGCCTACAAGTACGCTCTTGGGCTTGCCGATTATCAGCCCATAGATATGGCAACTGTCGACTCAGTGGTCAATTCGTCTGATGCCGAGGCCATCATTGAGAAGTTGGCTGACGCAAGCGCTACTGTGCTGCGTAATAATGATTCTATCTTACCGCTCGGCGACCTGGCTCATCGCTCGATCGCTGTAGTCAATATTGGAGCCAATGGTTCCACCGAGTTTGACCAAATGGCTGAGAAGTATGCTCATGTCGACGTGTACCATGGCGTAGGCTCGCTGAGCGAGATTAAGAAGCATGACACAGTGATTGCCGCTGTGTACAGCGACGAGGCTGAATGCCGTTCGCAACTCGCCGCTCTGGCCGAGGTGCCGGGACTGATCGAGGTGTTTATGGTAAATCCCTACAAGATGGGCAAATTCCGCGCCAGTCTGCCCAATGCGCAAGCCATTGTGGCTGTATATGACGACACGCCCGCCAACCAGCGTTCGGCTGCCAAGGCTATCTTTGGCGGCATCAAGGTGAGGGGACGTTTCCCTGTGGATGTAGCCGGTGTGGGCCGTTTGGGCCAGGGCATTGACTTGGACAAGACGCGCCTCGGCTATGGCTCATTGCAAGCCGCAAAGATGGATCCATCGTTGGAGCAAAAGATTGACTCGGCCATCACTGAGTATATCAAGGAGGGGGCTTTCCCCGGTTGCCAAATCTTGGTGGCTCGCGAGGGCAATGTCGTGATTGACAAGAGTTATGGCGTGACCACTAAGGGCGGACCCGCTGTCGATGGCAACACTCTCTACGACTTGGCATCGGTCAGCAAGGTGGTCGGCACACTGCCCGGAGTAATGAAGGCTTACGATTTGGACCTCTTCTCGCTTGACACTTTCGCGTCAGAGTATATTCCAGGTCTCAAGATTGAGGGCAAGGACAGCATTACGCCGCGCCAGTTGCTATTCCATGAGACTGGCATACGTCCGTCGCTCAATCTGTATACGATTATGATCGACTCGACTTGCTACAAAGGCACCACTCTGCTGAGTGCCCGCAAGGACAAGAAGCACCCGGTCAAGATCCTCGACCGCCTGTACGGCGTGAAGAATCCCAAGCTGCGCACCGATATATTGTCGAAGAAAAAGACTGATGCCTTCAATCGCGAGGTGGCCGACGGATTGTATATGAGCCAAGCCACTGCCGATACCATCATGCGCCGCATCTACGAATCGCCGCTGCGCAATAATCGCAACTATGCCTATTCGTGCCTCAACTTCGCCCTGCTAATGGATATGGAGCAACGCCTCACTGGCATTCCCCACGACCAATGGGTGACCGACAGCGTATGGGCTCCCCTCGGTGCCTACACCTTCACCTATCGCGCTGCCGACAAGTATCCTCTGAGCCGCATTGCCGCTACTGAGAATGACAGCTATCTGCGCCGCCAGCATGTGCATGGCTATGTGCATGACGAGTTGGCAGCCTTCTCTGGTGGTGTGCAAGGCAATGCCGGAGTGTTTGGCACTGCCACAGATATCGCCAAGCTGTGCCAGATGTGGCTCAACCAGGGCGAATATGGCGATGCGCGTATCCTGTCGCCCGAGACAGCCCATCTCTTCACCACTGCCAAGAGTCCTAACTCGCGCCGCGGCCTGGGCTTTGACAAGCCCGATGTGGAGAATACCAAGAATAATCCCACCACCGATGCGGCTGGACCCAATGTGTATGGCCATACTGGATTTACCGGCACATGTTTCTGGGTTGACCCCGATGAGGAATTGATTTATGTCTTCCTCTGCAATCGAGTTGACCCGACCCGCGACAATTCTACATTCAGCAAACTGAATGTGCGCGACACCCTCTTTGATTTGATTTACCAATCGATTAGACAAGAATAGGGAGATTCATAAAATAAGCCCCAGCATCTGCATCGAGATGCTGGGGCTTATTTTATTCTGTAGAGGGCGGTCAGGAAACGCGCCGGTTGTTGGTCACGCTGCTTGTAGCCTTGACGCTGAGCATGGCTTTGCGTCGGGCGATGCGTTTGTTGAGAGCCAGGATGGCTACTACCCAAATCAAAGCATCGATTACCAGCAGGATGTTGATGTTGACCCAGAGGCTGGCGGCGATGTTAGCCACAGAGAAGAGCAGTGATACGCATATCAGTGTGACCATGGCTCGGCGCTGCGGCCATCCGAGAGCCAGCAGCTTGTGGTGGATGTGGCGCTTGTCGGGCAAGAAGGGGTTACGGCGCACCGAGAGGCGTTCGCCGTACACTCTGACCACGTCGAAGCATGGCACGATCAACGGCGAGAATGCCACCACCAGCATATTCATGTTGCCGAGTTGCATCGGGGCATCGATTTGCAGCATGCGTATGCCGAGGAATGATATCATCATGCCGATGGTGAGGCTGCCGGTGTCGCCCATGAAGATTTTCTTCTGGCGCAGGGCATCGCCAAACACGTTGTAGTAGAAGAATGGCACCAACACGCCCACGCTTGCGAACGACAGGATGGCGAATACCCATTCGCCAGCCATGCCGTAGACTATGCCGTAGCACAGCAGGCAGATTGAGCAGAGGCCCGAGGCCAGACCGTCGATGCCGTCAATCAGGTTAATCGAATTGATAATGAATACGGTAGCCAAAACTGTCATTGGCCAACCGAGCCAAGGGCCGACTTCGTAGATTCCGAAGAAACCGCCGAAGGTATTGAACCATACCCCACCGCCTATGATGAGACAGGCGCAGGTGACCTGCACCACAAATTTTGCGTGATATTTCACGCCAACCAAGTCATCAGCCATACCAACGATGTATAGCATCATCAGCGCACAGGCCGCAAAGGCCAGTGGCTTGAGGTAGGGCATCGCGTAGCGTAGAAACTGAGTACCGTCAAAGTGGAGGTCCATGCCGAAGAGCAGCACAAATGTGAAGCAAACCACAGGCATGAATGCGAGGCCTCCAAGGCGGGGCACTGCCGATGTATGAGTTTTCCGCGCGTCGGGCTCGTCAAACAGAGCCTTGCGGAAAGAGATGAGAAGAATCTGAGGTATCAAGACTCCGGCGCATAGCACCGCCAATCCAAATGCCAACAAACAATTTGCAATCCAAAAGTTGGTCATAGAGTTGCCGTTTTCGTTATGTTAAATCCTTGTCAAGCGCAAAATTACTCTTTTTCTGTCAATTTACCAAATTCAAGGGTGAGTTTGTGGGTAACTACTCAGCGATTCTAAGGAAACTCAAAGATTCCTTACATCCTACATGGTT
>JAJBUH010000086.1 GCA_020860445.1 Bacteroidales bacterium
GAAAAATTTAATTGTTACAAAAATTTTTACTTCAGAATCGCTGAGTAGTTACCATCGATATTATTTGGTGGATAATAAAAAAGGCCTTAACTTTGCAGTGTACTATTATACTAATACACTATTTCAATAGTGAACTAACTGACTATACGATATGATCGAGGCAAAAAATCTTACCTTCGCTTATCCCGGCAACCCCCAGCCGGTAATCGACGACATCAGCTTCAAGATACAGCAAGGAGGCATCTACGGCCTGCTCGGCCCCAACGGCGCCGGCAAGTCTACCCTGCTCTACCTCATCGCCGGACTGCTTACCCCCAAATTCGGCGAAGTGACGTTCAACGGCGTCAACACCCGTCTGCGCCTGCCGCAGACCCTGGCCGACATGATGATTGTGCCAGAGGAGTTTGAGCTTCCCAAGATCAAGCTCTCGCGCTATACCGCCATCCAGCGCCAATACTATCCAAATTTCTCAGAACAAGACCTGCGGGAGAGCCTCGAATCATTCGGATTCCATGGCGACTTCAACCTCGGCGCCCTGTCGATGGGGCAGAAAAAGAAGGTGTACATGTGCATCGCCCTCGCTGCCAACACCCCGCTCCTGCTGATGGACGAACCCACCAACGGCCTCGACATACCCTCCAAGGCCAGTTCCGCAGCTTCATCGCCAGCCGCATGACCGATGAGCGCACCATCATCATATCGACCCACCAAGTGAGGGATGTGAGCCAACTGATCGAGAACGTGCTGATCATGGACCATAACCAGATCCTGCTCAATCGCACTATACCCGAGATTATGAACCATCTCTGCTTCATCTCCACCAACGACCCGGCGCTGATTGCCCAAGCTCTCTTCGCCCAACCCGACGTGATGGGCACGCGCATCGCAATCCCAAACAATGGCACCCTCGAGACCGAGGTAGACCTCGAGCTCCTCTTCCTGCTCGCCACCAATCACCCCGACCTGATGGAGCGAGTCTTCCAGACCCCTCCCCCATTTACGGGCAACGACAGCCAATTCAATTCCAATCAAATATAATCAAGTAAGAATTAAGTACAACTAATATTCCCTCATTACTTCTTACTTATTACTCCTTACTTAATATGAATACCTTTTCTTTCAAGAGATATTTCCAATTAATGGTTGATGCCCTACGCAGCAACGCCAAAGACACCCTGATGGTTGTGGGCATCGCCCTCGGCGTGATTTTCGGCATCGTGCTTTGGATGGTCGGCACCAAGAATTGCTTCTACGACTATGACGCTCCTATGGGTCGCGACTATATGTGGGAAACCGAACGCATATACTTCTGGATTGGCTTCCTCGCTGTAGCCTTCTGCGGAGCCTCAATGATTTTCTCACCTCTCTCCACCAAGACCTCGAGCATCGCTTATCTGATGCAGCCAGCCACCCAATTAGAGAAATACCTGTCGCGCTGGACCCTGATGGTACCAGTCTCGCTGATTGTCTATATCTTGGGCTTTGAGGTTATCGACTTGCTACGGTGTCTTTTCACCATTATCCTTTATGGCTCAAACCCTAATGTCATACCTATCGGTTTCCATTTTCTTACCCCCAGGGACCCGCAAGATGGTTGGATTCCAGTATTCCTTATCCTCGCCGTGCAGTCGTTCTACGCCTTGGGCGGCTCTATCTGGCCGAAACGAGCCTTCCTGTTCACCTCTCTTTTCCTTATCATTCTCAACATAGCCCTCAGCATCTGGACGGCTGGCATCTTCACTTGGATGATGAAAGGTTACTATTGGAAGAAATTGTGCATCCCATTTGATGACTGGAGCCCTGTTTTAATTGCTGGCATTTTCGCCTTTGTTGTTTGCGCAATCAATTACACCCTCGCCTACTACCGATTCAAGGAGGCTGAGATAATCAAACGCTGGTAGCCTATGGGCTTCAAGGAGAACAACAAGCCCATCTATCTGCAGATAGCAGAGCGCATCAGCGACAGCATCATGGCTGGCGAGTATCCCCCTGAGAGCCGCATCCCCTCGGTGAGGGAATACGCAGCCTTGGTTCAGGTCAACGCCAACACCGTAATGCGCAGCTATCTATTCCTGTCAGACAAGGGCATAATCTACAACAAGCGTGGCATCGGCTTCTTTATCGCCGCCGACGCCAAGGAGCGAATCAGAAAACTGAGAACAGAGATATTCTTCAACGATGAAGTGAAATATTTCTTCTCGCGCCTGCAGGTGATGGGCATACCCCCTGTGACCCTCGCAGAACTCTACGCCCAATACCTCGCCACCGGAGAAATCTCGGTGGAAATCAAAGACGAAGAACCCAACCAAAAATAGCAACAAATGAAAAAGACAACATACATAATATTCGGGCTGATCGGAGCATCATTTCTGATTTCGGCCGTCGGAGCCATCGCTTTCGCCCTCGCCGTGCGCACCGAGGAAAATCCCTGGGACAAAATCAACATACTCGAAGAGAATATCCAAATCATCGAGGACGGCGACACCACCTTCTACCACGTCCCCATCGAGGTCGACTAAACAGTCCCCGATAACTTTCCCCTCCCACTTTATCACTTATCCTTTATACCTTATCCTTAAGTGACATGATTAGGCTTATTGATATAAACAAGACTTACCCGGGAGCCGTGCCATTGCACGTGCTCAAGGGGGTCAACCTGGAGATTGACAGGGGCGAACTTGTCTCTATCATGGGAGCTTCCGGCAGCGGCAAGTCCACCCTGCTCAATATCCTCGGCATCCTCGACAATTACGACACCGGCGAGTACTATCTCGATGGCGCCCTGGTGCGCAATCTGTCGGAGAACAAAGCAGCCGAGGTGCGCAACCGCAAAATCGGGTTCGTGTTCCAATCGTTCAATCTGATCAACTACAAAGACGCACTCGAAAATGTGGCTCTGCCGCTATTCTACCAAAACGTATCGCGTAAGCGGCGCAACATCCTCGCTATGGAGCAACTCGACCGAATGGGCCTCAAGGAGTGGAGCCACCACCTGCCGAGCGAACTATCCGGCGGCCAGAAGCAGCGCGTGGCCATCGCCCGTTCGCTAATCACCAACCCGGCAATCTTGCTCGCTGATGAGCCTACCGGCGCTCTCGACAGCAAGACCTCGGTCGAAGTGATGGGCATCTTCCGCCAGCTCCACCAGGAGGGAGTGACCACCGTAATCGTTACCCACGACCCCAACGTAGCCGCTGCCACCGACCGCACCATCCGCATCAGCGACGGCTTGATTGTCGAGAATCCCCCCATCAGCGTACCCAATCCCGCTCCCACCCTCCAATCCCATTAGAGCAGTCGAGTGCCACGGGCCTTCGGCCCGGCGGTCCCCTCAATTCCAAAAGCTAAAAGCCAAAGACCAAAAACCCTCAATATGATCGATTTAGCAAAAGAAATATGGCAGACGATGTGTACCAACAAGCTGCGCACCATCCTCACGGGCATCTCCGTGGCCTGGGGCATCTTCATGCTCATCTTGCTGCTGTCTATTTCGCACGGACTGCTCAACCACTCGATGGAGTTTATGGCGAGCAACGACCCTAACCGCATCAGCGTATGGGGCGGCCGCACCTCAAAGGCTTACATGGGCTTGAAAGAGGGTCGCGACATACCACTGCGCTATAAATACATGGATGCAATCAAAGAGGATTCGAAAGACAATGTGGAAAAAGTCACCTCGACCATCTACCTCTCCGGTACAGTCTCGACAAACAAGGATTACCTATCCTCAAGCAGCGTAGTGGGCATGTATCCCGGCACGCTCAGCGCCCGCAACAAGTTGCTTTACGGCCGTGAAATCAACCAAGCCGATATGCAGCAACAGCGCAAGGTAATCATGCTCCACAAGAAATCAGCCGCCGTGCTGTTTGACAAACCCGAAGAGGCTGTGGGCAAATACGTCAAGTTGGGCAATCTGGCATTCACTGTTGTTGGCATCTACGACCACGACTGGGAACAAACCAGCATCATACCCTTCACCACCGCCTACGCCCTATCAGGCTACTCTGATCAGCTCCAGCGCATCGACGTGCACATCAAGGGTATCAGCAACGAACAAGAATCGGCAGCGCTCGAAAAAGAAGTGCGCCACTCGATTGCCAAGTCAGCCATATTCGACCCCGATGACGAGAGCGCCGTATGGACATTTGACCGCTTTGCCAGCTACATCAACAATATACGCTCGACCAACTATCTCAACATCGCCATGTGGGTAATTGGTCTGCTGACCCTGATCACCGGCATTGTGGGTGTGAGCAATATCATGTTTGTGTCGGTCAAAGAGCGCACCCATGAGATAGGCATACGCCGAGCCATCGGTGCCAAGCCTCGCAATCTGATTGTGCAAGTGGTGCTTGAGAGCATAGTGCTGACCACATGCTTCGGCTACATCGGCATCGTGCTCGGCACGGTGGCAGTCGAGATTTTCTCTTACGCCACTCGCGATTCCCGATTCTTCCTCAACCCCACAGTCGATATCTCAATCGCCATCGAGGTAACCATAGCCCTGATCATCGCTGGCGCCCTGGCCGGTCTCTTCCCAGCCATCCGCGCTACCAAGGTACGCCCCGTCGAGGCGCTAAGAGATGAATAATGAAAAATGAATAATGAAAAATGAATAATGGAAAATGAGAAATGAGTCCGGATGGCACTTTTGACTTTTGACTTTTGACTTTTGACTTAAATACCCGGATGGCACTTTTGACTTTTGACTTTTGACTTTTGCCTTAATAGTATGTTTGATTCTGATTCTTGGAAAGAAATAGGCGCAACGCTGGCGCGCAACAAGACGCGCACCTTCCTCACTGCCTTCGGCATCTTCTGGGGCACCGCCATGCTCACCCTGCTCTGGGGTGGCAGTCGCGGGCTGCAGGGACTGATGCTGGCCAACTTTGAGGGGTTTGCCACCAACAGCGCCATCTGCTTTCCCAACCGCACTACCATGCCCTACAAGGGTTACCAAAAGGGCATGAATTGGGGCATGACCCAGACCGATGTAGACAATATTCGCCGTTTGGCACCGGGCTTGGAGGTAGTAAGTCCGATCATCTCCAACTCGAGCACGGCTAAATACAAGGATAAGACCTACAGCGCCAGTGTGATGGGCCTTGAGCCCAATTACGCCCAAGTGATGTCACCCAAAATACTGGATGGCCGATTCCTGACTGATGCCGATGTCAACAAGACATCCAAGGTATGCGTACTCGGCAAGACCACAGCCAACAACCTGTTCGGCGATGCCGACCCGATAGGGCAATATGTTGAGTGCGACAATATTTTCTACCGTGTGGTGGGCATTATCAAAAAGCGCAACGATATAGACCTGGGTGGCGATATGGACCAGGCTGTGATTATCCCCATATCGACCATGCGACGCTCTTACAATATGGGCAACCACATACACTTCCTCACCATGATATCCAAGCCCGGCTACACGCCGAGCGATATGAAAAGCCAAATCATACGTGCTATCCGCATCGAGCATCCCATCCACCCCGATGATGAAAATGCAATCGCATTCTGGGATGTCTCTGAGATGTTTCAACAGGCCGAAGGACTACTGCGAGGTATGGACATCCTCTTCCTCTTCGTAGGTTTGAGTTCTCTGATAGCTGGCATTATCGGCGTGGGCAATATCATGTGGATCGTGGTCAAGGAGCGCACCAATGAGTTCGGCATTCGCCGAGCCATCGGCGCCAAGCCACGCACAATCCTTTGGCAAATTCTGCAAGAGAGCGCCGTGCTTACAGCCATAGCCGGTACAGCCGGAATATGCTTCGCCGTCGGCATCTTGGCCATTGTCACCCACACGCTTGGAGGCTATGCTGCCGAGGGAGAACGCCTCTCGCCCGATGTTGTGAATTTCCAAATCACCTTTGTGGCCTCGGTGACCATAATGCTCCTCTTCCTAATCCTTGGCGGCGCAGCCGGCTCTATCCCGGCCTACAAAGCCATGAAAATCAAACCCATCGAAGCATTAAATGATAAGTAATATCAGTGCGTAGCACGACTCTTGTCTGTTAACTATACCTTTGCATATCCATTTCAAGGAGGGACGGGAATGT
>JAJBUH010000087.1 GCA_020860445.1 Bacteroidales bacterium
TCCACAGATGCCATCCGGATGGTCTGTGACATCTGTCAGCACCTCTGGTGCTCTATGAAATCAGTAAGATACTATCTCAGGAATCTGTGTAAATCTGTGTAAATCTGTGGTTAAATACCTAATTTTGAGTTTAGAAAGCATTCTCCTCTCCTCGGAAGGCGTTCATCACGGTGCGGATCACGATCTTGATGTCGAGGAAGAGGCTCCAGTGCTCGATGTACCAGACGTCGCACTCTACGCGACGCTCCATCTTCCACAGCTCATCGGTGATGCCGCGATACCCCTTGACCTGAGCCCAACCAGTGATGCCGGGCTTGACCAAGTGGCGCACCATGTATTCGCTAATTAGTTTGGTATAGTCCTCGGTATGTTTGAGCATGTGAGGACGCGGGCCCACGACCGACATGTCGCCCCGCCAGACATTGATAAACTGAGGGAGCTCATCAATCGAGGTGCGGCGCATGAATGCGCCCAGGCGAGTTGTGCGGTCGTCGTGGCGAGTAGCCTGCCGAGTGTTGGCATCAGCGCTCTGCCGCATAGTGCGGAATTTCCAGCACTTGAAGGTGCGTCCCTTGTATCCGGTGCGTTCCTGCTTAAAGAATATCGGGCCGGGCGAGGTCATCTTGATGGCTATTGCCACGGGGATAAACACAATAGGCGAGAACAACAGCAGCACCGATGAAAAGGTGAAGTCGAAGGCTCGCTTCAACCCACGGTTGATGGGGCTGTTGAGAGGATTGCGGCGGATTGAGAGTACGGGCATCTGCCCGATGGTCCAGAGCTCGAATGATCGTGGCACCCTCATCGAGACTTGAGGCACGTAGTAGAACTGTATAACATTGTCGTCGGCAGCGCGCACGGCTGTCGAGTAGGATTTCTCGTCATTGCCCGAGAGGGTGTAGAAGATTTGGTCGACCTTGAGGTCGCGCACCATCTCGCGCATGTCAGAGAGCGACCCAAGCACATGGCCCGGGAAGTCCGGCTCAGGATTGTCGCTGAAAAATCCCAATACCTTGTAGCCGAAGCCAGCATCGCTCTGTATCTCCTGGGCCAAGCGCTGGGCCGTGGGGCCAGTGCCCACGATCGCCACGCGGGTGAAGTTGTAGCCACGCCGACGCAGTGCCTTGATGATGCGGCGCGAGATAATCCACCATAGCGGTATCCCCACAACCATCAAGGCGTAGAACACCAGATAGCCCCGCAGCGGCACGTCTATCTCCAGAAATGCATTGAGCGAAAGGAAAAACAAGGCGTGGATGCCTACCACGGTGAATGCTCCCTTGAGCACGTGGTCCATCAGCAGCACGCGCTGCTGATGGGGTTTTCCTCTCACCCATAGCATTACGGGCAGATACGAAGTGTTGACTAGCACCCACAGGGTCTTAATCCTCGGGATGTGGGCCACCTCGGGACATAATAGCAGCGTCAGGCCAAATAGGAGGTTGACCAGCAGCAGGTCGGCCACCGAAAATAGCCCCGTCAGGTATTTTCCGAAAGAGCGTCCGGTGAGTTTCACTTTTTATCCGAGCTTGCTGTCAATCAATTTGATCTTTTCTTCGATAGATACGATGTCTTCCTTGAGTTTCTCAATCTTGAGCTTGAAGTCGTTGACCATCGACAGGCCCGACTTTGACTTTGAGGTCAGGAAGCCCAGGTTGTTTTCGTAGGTGCGTATCTCGTTGCGGCGGCTCTCAAGGGCGCGGGCCAGACGGTCGCGCTCCCTCAGCAGCTTGCCCTGGTCGCCCTCGATGGCCGACAGGTTCTGCTCAAAGCGCTCGCTGCGCATGCGGTTATCGTTGAGGTTGAGCATGCGGCGCAGAGCGTTGACGGCGCTGCGGTAGGCATCGTTGATCTTGTCCTTGTCGCGGAATGGCACGTGGCCGGTCTGCTGCCACTTGTCTTGCAGTTCGTGCAGACGGTCGGCCATATCGTCGGCGCCCTCTTGCTTGGCCAACTTGATCAGGTCGTCGATGATTTCGCGCTTAACCTTCAGGTTGGCTTGCTCGGCCGAACGTTGGCCCGAGTTGGCAGCCTTTTTCTGCTCAAAGAAATGGTCGCAGGCGGCGAGGAAGCGTTTCCACACGGCATCGCTGTGCTTTTTGGGCACGGCTCCGATGGTCTTCCACTCTTTCTGCATAGCCACGAATTCGTCGGTGGCCTTGCGCCAGTCGGTGCTGTCCTTCAGGGCCTCGGCGCGCTCGGCCAGTGCAGTCTTCTTGGCCAGGTTGGCAGCGTATTCCTCCTTGACAGCCTTGAAATAAGCGGCCTTGGCAAGGAAGAACTCGTCGCAGCGCTGGCGGAAGCGGGCAAACAGGGCATTGTTGGCCTTGCGCGAAGCAAAGCCCAGGCTCTTCCACTCGCTCTGCAGCTCGATGATCTGCTTGGTCATTTCGTCCCAAGCGTTGAATGTCTTGAGGGCTGAGAAGTCGAGATCCTCGATGCGCTCGCACAGCACAGTCTTAGCGGCCTCGTTCTGGGCCTCGGCGGCTTTGCGCTCCTCAAAGAATGCCTGGTATTTCTTGTTGATGGCGGCTGAGGCGTCTTTGAATTTCTGCCAGATGTCGTCGCGCAGCTCCTTGGCCACCGGGCCGATTTGGCGCCACTTCTCGTGCAGGTCCTGCAGACGGCGGAAAGCCATGATCACATCGCTCTCCTGGTCGAGGCTGATAGCCTCCTCGATCAACAGCTCCTTGGATTCCAGATTCTTCTTGAAATCGTAGTCGCGCAGCTCCTTATTAATTTTTAGGTTGTCGCTGTAGTGCTCGCGGGCCTCCTGGAAGCGCTTCCACACGTTGGTCTCCTCGGTTGGAGGCACCTCGCCGATGGCGTTGAACTTGTCTTGCAGCTCACGGTAGACGGGGAATGTGCGGTTGACATTGTCGGTATCGACGGCCAGAGCGTTGATCTGGTCGATGATATCGTTTTTGGCCTTGAGATTGTCTTGGCGCTGTTGCTCTTGCTCGGCAGCCCAAGAGTTTTTCTTATCGCGCACCTGGTTGATCACCTCGTTGAACTCGGTTTCTTCCGGGTCCTCGGTCTCCTTGAAGTCCTCTGGGGGATTACCGGCCTCGGCCCAAGCAGTGCGCTGGTCGTCAATTTCGATCTTACGGAGATTGATGAAGTGCTGGCGTAAGCGAGTGATTTGGTCGCGCTGTATATCGGCTCCGTCTTTGTCGAGGAGCTCGCGCGCTTGTTGCAGCAAGGCAGCCTTGGTGGCCGGCTGCATGGCCATTTCTTCTTCGGCCTGGGCCTCTTCTTGGCCCTGGGTCATTTCTTGTTCAGCCTCGGCAAGGGGGTTGTTTTCCTCTGCAGCGGCTGGGGCCGTAGCAGGCTCTTCATCAACGTTAGCGGGAGATGATGGGATGGTAGCGGCAGCGTCGTCGACCTGGGCGATAGGCGCTTCCTGATTTAGGGTCTTCTCCTCGGCAGCCTCGGGAGCTTGGATGGAGGAGGGGTCACGCATTTCCATAATGATCGGTTTGTGGGTTAACAATTTTCGGGCCTATTGGCAATAGGCGGTCAAATTTAAGCATAACTTTTGGAATAACAATCATTTTACTCAAAAAAATGTGAAAGATTTTTTCAAATAGCCCAAAAATAGACCAAAAAGTAGCGCCGAAATGTTGGCAATGTCGGGAATAATGAGTAAATTTGCTCTCATAAACGTATTCAATCATTTATATTATGGAAAAACGAATTGACTTGAATGTGAGCCACGTTTATGGCACCGTGCCTCGCATCGACATCGATGCCATCAAGCCCGAAGCCGAAGCTGGCCTCGCTCACGTGCTCAACGGCGATGCCGCCGGCAACGACTTCTTGGGTTGGGTTGACCTTCCCTCCCGCACAACCGAAGGACTGATCGACGAAACCAACGTTACAGCCGAGATCCTGCGTCTCAGCTGCGACTACGTGGTGTCGATTGGCATCGGAGGCAGCTACCTCGGCGCTAAGGCTGTGATTGAGGCCCTCAGCGACAGCTTCGCCGCCTACGGCCATGGCAAGCAAGGCCCGCACATGCTCTTTGCCGGACAAAACATCGGCGAGGACTATCTGGCCGAGATGCTCGATTTCCTCAAGGACAAGAAATTCGGAATCATTGTGATTTCCAAGTCGGGCACAACCACCGAGCCCGCCATCGCTTTCCGCCTGCTCAAGGAGCTGCTCGAGCAGCAAGTGGGCAAGGAAGAGGCCTCGAAGCGCATCGTGGCCATCACCGACGCCAAGCGCGGCGCTCTGCGCAAGCTGGCCGAGGAAGAGGGCTACAAGACATTTGTGATCGAGGACAGCGTGGGCGGCCGCTTCTCAGTGCTTTCGCCGGTGGGCCTGCTGCCCATCGCCGTGGCCGGATTCGACATCGACTCGCTGATCGAGGGCGCTCAGGACATGCAGCGCGAACTCGGCAAGATCAGCCCCGACAACATCGCCATCCTCTATGCCGCCACCCGCAACGCTCTGTACCGCGCTGGCCGCAAGATCGAGATCATGGTCAACTACAATCCCAAGCTCCACTATTTCGGAGAGTGGTGGAAACAGCTCTACGGCGAGAGCGAGGGCAAGGACGGCAAGGGCATATTCCCGGCAGCTGTCGACTTCACCACCGACCTGCACTCGATGGGCCAATGGATCCAGGACGGCGAGCGCACTATCTTTGAGACAGTGCTGTCGGTTGAGAAGACCGAACTCGAACTGACCATCCCCGAGGACAAAGCCAACCTCGACGGCCTCAACTACATCGCCAAGCTGAGAGTTGACTATGTGAACAAGATGGCTGAGACCGGCACACGCCTGGCTCACGTCGACGGCGGCGTGCCCAACATGCGCATCTCGATCCCCGCTCTCGAGGAGGCCTATCTGGGCCAGCTCATCTACTTCTTCGAGATCTCATGCGGCATCAGCGGCTACATGCTCGGAGTGAACCCGTTCAACCAGCCCGGCGTTGAGGCCTACAAGCGCAACATGTTTGCCCTGCTCGCCAAACCCGGCTACGAGAAGGAAACCGAAGAAATCAGAAAACGCCTCTGATGGGACCCATTGGAGTGTTTGACTCAGGATATGGAGGGCTGTCGGTGCTCAAGGAGTTCGCAGCCCTCCTTCCTAATTATGACTATCTGTATCTCGGCGACAATGCCCGAGCGCCCTACGGAACTCGGTCCTTCGACTGTGTGTATGAGTTTACCCTCCAGGCCGTAAAGCATCTGTTTGCCGAGGGTTGCCCCTTGGTGATCATAGCGTGCAACACGGCATCGGCCAAGGCGCTGCGCTCGATACAGCAGCGCGACCTGCCGGGGCTCGACCCTACGCGCCGAGTGCTCGGCGTGATTCGCCCCACGGCTGAGGCAGTGGGCCAACTGTCACACAATGGCAAGATTGGCATCTTTGGCACTCCCGGCACTGTGGCATCGGGATCGTATGATATCGAGATCAAGAAACTGTACCCCGATTTTGAGGTATATAGTCAAGGCTGCCCGCTGTGGGTGCCGATTGTCGAGAATATGGAGATTGGCACGCCCGGAGCCAAGTATTTTGTGAAGAAATACACCGATGCGCTGTTTGGCAAGTGCGCTGATATAGATACGGTGATACTGGGTTGCACCCACTATCCCCTGCTCTACGACGATATACGCGAGGCGGTGCCAGAGACGGCACAGGTGGTGAGCCAAGGGGCTATCGTGGCCAACAGTCTGGCCGACTATCTGAGGCGCCATCCCGAGATGGAGCAGCGCCTGAGCAAGGGTGGCTCGATCGCCTACACCACCACCGAGCATCCCGACAAATTCTCTGACCTGGCCGAAATCTTCATGTCCCGCCCCGTCACCGCCACCCGCGTCGAGCTATGACTGCTCCGCAGTCATAGCTCGACCTGTATCTATGGCCCCACTCCATTGTCAGACTGCCCCTCTGGCATCCTCATTGCGGATGGCACACCTGCGTATCCGCATGGCGAGTGCGTAGCACGGGCCTTGTCTGTTAACCCCACATGGAGTGCGTAGCACGTAATGTGGGGTCAGAGACGTATCCGCATGGCGAGTGCGTAGCACGA
>JAJBUH010000040.1 GCA_020860445.1 Bacteroidales bacterium
GCGCCGTGATCTTTGGCTAAGCCTCAGCCACGGACTTTTGCGCATGAGCCGAAAATTTAGTTATTTCATTTGGGCGGCAGTTCTCGCCATTGGTGCGACCTTTGCCGCAAAGGCTTTCGAGGCTGGCAATCCCGCCAGCGGTGGCGAAGATGTCACCGAGCAATATCTGATTGAAGCCTCCAACTTCACCCGCACCACTGATACCCAGAACGGCCTGCGTTTCGGCACGCCCGCCTATTGGACCGTTGAGAACTTCCACATCGACTGTGGCAGCGAAGGCATCAAGGGCGGCATCGACGGCAATTCCGGCGCCGACTGTCTATATCTTGGCGTATGGGAAGATGCCTCTAAAAACGATGATGGCGACATCTCCAATGCTCGCATCTATCGCCAAGTTACTCTTCCTGCTGGCAAATATTTCTTCGGCGCTGAGTACAACAATAATTGGAATATGAGCGACAACGCCTATATCTATGTCGCTACTGAGAATGTCGCTACTACAGAAATTCCCTCCACAGCTATCGCTTATTGCAAAATCAATGAGGCCGGAACTAGTTCCACATACGGTGTGACCTTCTCGCTCGCCGATGAGCAAGAAGTGATTCTCGGGTTTCAAGCTGACCTTACTGACCCATCATGTCAGGAAAGTCGCGCCAATTCGGTGACTTTGATGAGTTATGGTTCGTCAGTGTATACCAACCTCCAATCCCTCATTGAATCGGCTGAGGAGCTGGCGGCTGGGGCCAAGATTGGAAATAATACAGGCATGTATTCCCAGTCGGCTTATGATACTTTTATGGCTGCTATAGAGGCAGCAAAGGCAGTGGAAGCCACGGCGACAGATGCAGAAATTGAGGCTGCTATCTCAGCGCTAAATACCGCTATGAATGTCTTCACAGGCCGCGGCAAAGTGGATGGAGAAGAGCCTTACAGCACAGATTATAATGACTATACTTTGGAAATTCTCACCGAGGCTGACCATTTCACCCGCACTGACGGCTCGACTTGCCGCTATGGCACGCCTCTGTATTGGACTGTTGAAAATTACAATATCCCCAAGGGCAATGACGGCAACCGCAATGGCATCGACCGCTACCCGGGTTATGACTGCCTCTCGATAGGCATCTGGGATGATAAGGCCAATAACACCGATGGCGATATCTCCAATGCCCGCATCTATCAGCGCGTACACCTCGAGGCTGGCCGTTGGTACTTTGCTGCTACTTACAATACTACCTACAACCTCAACAACAAGGGTTACATCTTTGCCGCTACCGACCTGATGAACACCGATGATATCCCCGAGAATGCCATCGCCTATTATCAAATCAATGTGGCCACCACAGAGAATGATGGCCTGTATCATGGCATCATGTTTACGCTCGATGAGCCTCAGGATCTTATCCTCGGTTTCCAAGTGGATATGAACAATGGTTCTAACGAACAAGAATTCCGCGCCAAGAGCGTGACCCTGCGCAAATACAATAGCATAGACGAGGGCCAGGAAGAAGACACCGCCGGTATGCCCAGTTTCAGCAACGATGAGGAAGAATATTGGTACTATCTGATTTTCCTCGCTGGCAACAATGCTCTCACAGATATGGGCACTGATGAATACGCAAGCATCTATGGCGTCAACGGCGGCAATCCCGCCCAGCTCTGGAAGCTCGTTGGCGATAAGGATAATTTCCATCTCTACAGCCAGAATGGCAATGTGCTGACAGTAGAGTCTTATTTCAAGAGCACCGCTGACGAGAGCCAGGCTGCTAATCTGTCGCTCGTGCGCACTCGTCTTGCCGACTACTCCAATTATTGGGAAATTGTCTACAACGATAAAACCGACAATTATAATCGCATGAACACATGGGGCGGTTCGGGTGAAGGCGTTAACCTCGGCTGCTACACTCCCAACGATGCCAACAATGTGATCCGCTTCTACACCACCGATGAGATCCCAATGGGAGCCGTTATTCCCGATGTGGCCGAATATACTATCAATGGCAACGACTCATTCCGCCCCGAGCATGACCTTACCCTGTGGTATACACAATCGCCTTACAACTACTCTGTTGAGAATAAATGGATGGAATACGCTCTGCCCATTGGCAATGGCCAATTCGGCGCCACCATTCTCGGCGGCGTGGCTCGCGAAGACCTCCAATTCAATGAGAAGACCCTGCGGTCGGGTTCTACCACTCTCTACGGCAGTTATCAGAATTTCGGCAACGTCTACATCGATGACCTCACCGGCCTCTTCGGCGATGGCAAGGCTGTCAGCGACTATGTGCGCTATCTCGATATGGCCGATGCTACAGCCAATGTACAATTCTCAGCTCCTGATGGTTCGGTGACCTATTATCGCCAATTCCTCGCCAGCAATCCTGATGGTGTGGTTGCAGCCCGACTCAGCGCCTCTGAGGCTGGAAAGGTAAGTGTACGCCTGTATATGACCAATGGCGTGGTCAAGGGATTCGTTGTGCCGCAATTCACTGATGGCGAGGCTCGTTTTGACGGCGCTCTACAGACTGTCGATTTCAGCGCCCTGCTTAAGGTGGTGCCTACTGGCGGCACAATGACCACCAATTCTGACAATATCGAGGTGCGCGATGCCGACGAGGTGCTTATCATTCTCGGTGGAGCAACCAACTTCGACCAACACTCTGCTACCTACGTCTCTGATGCCGAGCAGATGCGCCAAGACGTGACCGAGCGCGTAGAGGCTGCTGCGCAAAAGGGTTGGGATGCCATCTATGCTGATCATCTTGAGGACTACTCAGTGCTTTTTGACCGCGTTGACCTTGACATCGCTGGCAGCGCCAACAATATGCCTACCGATGAGATGGTTGATTATTACAACATGTCTTCCACAACGGCTGCCGACCCAGCTGCACTTATGCTCGAGCGTCTCTACTTCGCTTATGGACGCTATCTGCTGATTGGTTGCGCTCGCGGCGAGGACACCCCCGCCAACCTGCAAGGTATCTGGAACAATACCGATTCGCCAGCTTGGAACAGCGATATCCACTCAAATATCAATGTGCAGATGAATTATTGGTTGGCCGAGAACACCAACCTCTCAGAGCTCCACGAGAATTTCCTCAACTACGTGCACAGCATGGCTCTTGAGCATAGCGAGTGGCAATCTTACGCTCAGAAGTCGGGCCAAACTGAGGGTTGGACTTGCTTCACTCAGAACAATATCTTTGGATACTCCGACTATGCCGAGAATTATGTGATTGCCAACGCCTGGTACACTTCTCATTTTTGGCAGCATTATCTCTACACTGCCGACCGCGACTTCCTGCGCGACAAGGCATGGCCCGTGATGCTGAGTTGCACTAAGTTCTGGCTTGAGCGTCTGGTTCTCGCCGAAGATGGCACTTACGTGGCTCCGAGCGAATGGTCGCCCGAGCACGGTCCCAGCGCTGAGGACGGTACCGCCCACGCCCAGCAACTGGTAGCCTACCTCTTCAGCACTGCTCTGCAGGCCATCGATGAGCTGGGCAGTGAAGCTGGCGTCAGCGATGAATTCATTGCCGAACTCAACGACAAATACTCCAAGCTCGACAAGGGTCTGGCTATCGAGACCTACAATGGCACTTGGGGCACCTCGCGCCTGGCCTCTGGCACTGAGATTCTCCGCGAGTGGAAGTACAGCGATTTCTCAGCTGGCCAAAATGGCCATCGCCATCAGTCGCACCTGATGTGCATCTATCCTCTGGGACAAATCGACGCCCAAAGCGAATATTTCCAACCAGCTATCAATTCTTTGATTCTGCGCGGCGATGATGCCACTGGCTGGTCATTAGCATGGCGCATCAATATCTGGGCTCGCGCCCTCAATGGCACGGAGGCTCACAAATGCCTGACTCGCGCTCTTAAGCACTCTACCTCCTACGCTATCAAGGAAAGCGCCAGCGGCGTGTACTACAATCTCTTTGACTCTCACGCTCCATTCCAGATTGATGGCAACCTGGGCACCACTGCCGGCATCGCCGAGATGCTGCTTCAGAGCTACGCCGACCGTCTGATCCTCCTGCCAGCTCTGCCAGAGCAATGGGCAAGCGGTTCGATTCAGGGTCTTTGCGGCATAGGCGGATTCGTAGTAGACCAGCAATGGGCAGATGGCACTCTCTCTGCTGCCACCATCTATTCGCAGCGCGGCAATTCTTGCATGATTGAATATCCTAAGGCCTCTGGATTTAAGGTGATTGACAGTAATGGCGCAGAAATTGATATAGAAGTGCTCTCTGATGATTTGATTCAATTCCCCACCTCCGCAGATTGCGAATATTATATCTCCAATCCCAATGCCAGCGGCATCTCCGACTCTCTAATGGAGGAATCTAATGCCACCCCGATTTACTATAATATCCAAGGCATCCAGATTGCCAATCCCCGCCCCGGTTCACTCTACATCGTCAAGCGCGGCTCCCGCGTCACCAAAGAAGTAAAGTAAGACCATAAGAACCTAAAACGTAAGCACACAACCTTTACGTAAGCACACCCAAGGGAAAATAAAATCCCTTGGGTGTGCTTACGTTTAGCTTACGGGCTTATGTTTTGTGTTAAGAGCTTAGTGGCATAGGGCCTCAATATAGGAATCCAAAGTGCCATAGGGGGATGAAATTCAGGTAACGATATTCGGTGTCGTCCCGAACAATGAAGGCTTCCTTAAGTCCTGAAATCTGTTGGGTCCCTTTATTACGACCACCCACCTCAAATGAATATTTCCCTATGCAGAAGTCTGTTTGAGGCGATGCCGTAACTTTATTAGTCACACTGGTCATTTGACAGAAAGCAGTTTCTCGCAAACTCCCTATATCTGGGGTCTCATTTGACAAACAAAATGATAAATTTGTATTATCAATTAAAATTTTTTCAGGGGATGACACTCTTGAAATACCTTTAACCTCCAATTCAAGGGCACGGATTAATCCCGACTTTGCCAGATACGCATATAAATCAGGCAATTCTCCACGGTCAATCCTCAACGTTCGAGCCAATTCACTGTTGTTTGGTTTGAATGGTACTGACTGGGCTATCACATAGAAGAGTTTCTTTATTTTCTGAATTGTAGAGACACTCATCTTTGCAAATTGTGGAATATCCACATTAAGCGTAGTTTCCACAGACGCATTTAGTCGGTCTATAAAATCCCCCTCTTTGCTGAAGGGATAGTACCCATTATGAAGATATTCCTTAAACAATGGCAGTGGTTTTTCCGGAAAGTTCCATTCAATCTGATTTGATTTCAAGATATCTTCCAGACTAAATACAGGGACTATATACCCATAATTCCACTGAAGGAATTCCCTGAAAGAAAGTCCTGCTAGAAAATACTCTAACTTTCTTCTCGATAAATCGGCGCCACCTTTTTCAAGCTCAAGAATAGAGGAGCCTGTATATACTACCTGCAGACTGGGGAGAAAGTCATATATCATTTTCACTTCTGTCGACCAATTCTTATATCTATGAATTTCATCGATATAGAGTTTCTTTCCTCCATTCAGTTGGAATTGATTAGCCAAATCATAAAGGGTGTGACTGGTAAAGTATATATCGCCAGCATCCACATACAGAGAAGTATCAGGATTGTCATACAATTTGATATGCTGCCGCAGGAGAATGGTTTTACCCACTCCTCTGGCTCCCAGAATGCCAATTAACCTTGCTTCCCAATTAATCTTTGAGTCTAAATAACGCACAAATTGTGTGGGAGCCTGCTTTATGGCTGAGCGGTATCGTTCTTGCAATTGTTCCATAATCAAAAGTTTTCTGCAAAATTACGAAAAGTGCGGAAATTTTCCAACAGTTTTTGACAAAAAAGTGTGGAAATTTTCCAACAGTTTTTGACAAAAACTGTGGAATTTTTTCCACAGTTTTCAATTCAAATTAAGTAAGGGGTCAATTTGAAATTAAGCATAAACCTTCCATTATCCCAGATGGTCGCCTCGGAGAGGCGGTATTTGGTTAACCCCACCCAGCGGAGCGAAGCGACGCTGGGTGGGGTAGCAAAGGGATGCAAGCAGAAAAACT
>JAJBUH010000066.1 GCA_020860445.1 Bacteroidales bacterium
TCAACTAAACATAGGAATAAGGCAATTTTGAGTCAACCAAAATCAGGAAAACTCATTTCCTCTGGGTCGTTATATCCAGCATCAAAGTCTAACTGTTGATCATGTTGATACTCAGGAAACAGGCTCGCATTCTTCTTCATTGACCGTTGAGTACGAGCATCAAGCTCCTCGTCATCGAGGTCGAGAATGGCCTCGATATCCTTCCAGTAAGCAGCGCGAGTAGGGAGTTGGTCGGCATCGGGAAATTCCCAGAACCAAAGAGCGCACCAATAATCCATCACCAAGCGCAGCCGATAATATGCGCTTGATGGCTTGAAGCGATTGTGATAGGCAGTTTCCTTTTCGGCATAGAGGTATTCTCCTTGCTTGAAATGCTGTTGGCCCTCCATACCCCATACCTCGGCTCGATTCTGTGTGATTTGCTCAATGCGCCATTGGTCGTTGTAGGCATCGCGCAGCAATAGGTCAATCTTGGCCGACAGGCGCTGGAGTATGCTGAACTCAGCCGCATTAAGCGCTTTTTTCCAATCCTTAAGGATTCGATTCATCTTGTCGGCCTGGTCGGGATATTGCCTTTTCAGTTCGGGTATCTTCAGCACAGCCAACATCGATGGGTCGGGCAATAGGAAATGATAGACTGAGTTGACCGAGCGGTTGACGCGCTTGGAGTAGAACGACACCTTCTCTGGCGCAGCTTCCCACCATTTCTTTTGTACCTCTACTCTCCCTTTCTCGTCAAATTTGCTCACCACCTCTTTTTGGTTAAAAGTCTTCAGCCAGGCGCCAATTACGGCATTGCCGTGACCGAGGCGATTGGCAAAGAAGGGCGTCTCCATGTTTTCATGGATTACGTTGAGCCACAACGAGAGTTTGCCCAACTCAATAGCCGTTGGGTTAAGGTCCACGCCATACACATTGTGCGTAGCGATATAGGCCTTGACTTTTTGCAGCTCATTGCGGTACTGGTCGGGTTGGGGTTTGCGAGGAGTATATTTCATGTAGGCCTCAGCCAGTTGGTTGATGACCTCATTGAGGAAGGCTGCCGCACCAACGGCTGGTTCCAAAATCTTTAGGTCAAGCAGTTCGGCTGGTTTGCGCTTACCATCTCGCACATCATCGACAATAGCCTTGATGGTGTATTTGATAGTGCTTTTGGTCAGTACCTCTGGGGTATAATAACTGGCAGATTTTTGGCGGTCACGACCATTGAGACGATAGACGAAAGTGCCTTTGGGTAATTTCACTGGTGCATCCTCGGCATCACATACTACCTCCTTGATATCAAAAGCCTCCATGCGGCTATATGGCACCAAGAATGTGCCTTTGTCCTTGTCCTTAGGATTGAACACCTCGATGTAATCCTCCTCGGCATAGAATCCTCGATAGGCAAGCAGAGATTCATAGACCGAGCCAAGCTGATTGATGCCCAGATTGGCATAGCTGATACGGCCACGCTGCTGCCCGGCTTTGTTGCGCGATAGGGAAAGAGCGCGCACTATCTCTTGCCATTTGCAGTTGCGAATCTTCACATCGCCAAGGTGATAGAGGCGCGAGTCATCAAACATTGGCGAATCAATAGGGCGCACACGAAATGTCTTGCACTCCTCATCCTTTTGCAACTCTTGCTTATGCCCATGAGCCAGGACATGGAATAGACGCTTGATGGTCTCGTCAAAGAAATATCCGTCGCGGCTCTCCTGGGATTGCAACCTCACTTGCTCCAAATCACGCAGGGCCTCAAAGCTGTATCCGCGCAGATAGGTTTGGTCGCGCGAGGGGAGGATGTTTAGTTCGCTTCGGCTCTCAGCAAACAGTATAAAGAGCAAGCGATACACAATGGTGAGGCAATCATCCTTAACTTCGTTGGCGAATGTCTCATCATTAATCTCATATTGGCCAGTCTCAGGGTTAAGATGCCCAAAGGGTAGACCATTTTTCCGCTTATACTCCAATGCCTCGTTGGCGAGAGTCTCGACAGCGAGGATTACACCCTCCTTGAGGTCTTTTGTTACCTCGTAGGCCTTTTTGTAACCATCCTCAATCAGCGCATCCATCAGCACAGTCTGGCCATCGGCGCAGAGAGCCATCTTGGAGGTGAGAAGATAGAATAGACCGAAATAATTGCGGTATTGGCTGATTTGGGTCTGGCTGAAGAGGTCGTCCATCGAGAATTGCAAGTATGAGCCTTTGCCCCACTTGTCGCGGTCGAGCAGGAAGACGGTATTGCCAGCGAGCATCAAGATAAACCTTGGCTTCTGACCCTCAGGCATATCAAATATTTGAGATATGGCTTGATTCACCACCTTGGGCGAGAATTTGTATCTCTGTCGATCTATAAACTCGGCAGGTATCACTTCGCTCCACTGGCCCTGATAGTAGTTCTGATGGCGTATGTCCTCATCTCCATAATGTTGCTCAAACAGTCCGGGAGGGTCGCACTCGTCGATGGGGATAAGATTTTGCATCTCCATCACGTACATCTCCACTCGGTCGCCGCAGCGCAGGATATGGCGCACTGGCACAATCTCGGTGGGTGTCTTATCAGTTCCCTCCTTCATCACGCATGGCTCCTGGAAGGCATGGTCAGTGTCATAGCCCAACACTTTGAGCAGGCGAGTGTGCCATTCGTGAGTGCGCTTGATGGCATCCTTTGGCCTGGGGGTGCCATTGATGATGTAATTCTTATAATCGGTGTACAGGGCGCGCAGAGGCACAAAGGGATTGGAGAGTTCCTTCATCTGCTCAGTCGAAACCTCAGCCTTCTCCTGTACCTTCTTGATGAAGTCGTCGTTGAAGTAGCCCGCTGGGAAATACTCCTCAACGTTCTGTATGAAACGATATGTAAGATTATCAGCCATGGCTATTTCGGGTTAGAGATTGTGGAATACTGCGAGTAGGCGGATGTAAGGCTCGGCATTGTCGAGCGTGAAGAGGTCGGTGTAGAATTGGCTCGATTTGTCAGAGATCTTCTTTATCTCCTCCATCTCCTTCTTATATTTATTGAGTCGAGCAATAACTATGTCTCCAGTTTCCTCATCGGTGAATAAGCTCGTTGTCGTTGATTCTGAAGTCTTAGCCCAATTCTTAAGCTTCTGGCTGTATTCTTTGATTTGGGAATCCATCTTGCTTGCAGCCTTAATCTGGGCTGGAAGCATATAATAATATGTTCCATCATCGATGGCTTTCTCCAGATTGGTTTGGAGGATGGCAAGATCGGCTGCGCTGGTGATGCCTGTGAAATTCTGAATCACCGGGTATGTCTGAGTGAAGTCATGGAGTGACATAGGCTTCTCCGACCTTTGTCCATCAGCGCCCTCCGGCACTATATAGAATTTGCTCACCAGATTCTGGCCCAGGCCATTGCTATGGCTCCCATAGAACAGGTAATAGCTCATGCCTTTGGGCAACTTGTCGCTGCGCACAGCCATGGCTTGATTCTTGCTGATTGAGGCTTGGAATTTTGTGAGCATATAACGCACTATGGGATGCAGGTCGTATAGCGGCAGCATCTGGCTCCATTGGCTGCCAGTCTTTTTGCGGCTATCGGCAATGGCTTTGTAGAGAGTCGGTTTGTCGGTAGTCAAGCGAAATATATTGTCGGTTGGCACAGCCTCGCGAGGTATGTCATAGAGCACTTCTTGCAGTTCGCGAGTATTTTTGAACTCGACATAAGGCACTGTGGCATCCTCTACCATATTTATATCGCCGTGCTTCACGCTGCCACCAGCCTCCAGATCATTAAATAGGTCGTGGTAATAGTCCCAATCAGTGGGATAAAGCGAGAACCGAGGCTCGTATATTTTGTCAGAGAGATGCTCCTTATGCTTAGTCTTCGCCAATGCGCGACCGAAGCCTCTGCGCTTAGGCTTGTCTACCACTTGGGTATCGCCTTTTTGGAGAGCCTTCTTTATCTCGTCTTCTTCTTTCTTGACGCTATACAGCTCCATCACGCTCATGGCATCGCCGAGAGTGTTGTGTACCTCTTGCTCTTTGTCCTTGAGCTTGTCAAGGATGGCAAAGTCAGTTTTTAGTTCTGGGTCATCGCTATGTGCCAGCAGATAATATATAAGAGGTGTTTGCTTCTGCCCGTAACGGTCGATGCGGCCATTGCGTTGCTCAAGGGTGATAAGGCTCCAAGGGATGTCATAATTGAACATTATATGACAGAAATAGTGGAGGTTGACGCCTTGCGAACCGCTATCGCTGGATATGAAAACACGTATCTTGCTGTCCTCCTTGGCAAAATCACTCACCATCTCCTCTTGTTCGGTGTCGGTCATCGAGCCGTCAAATTTCACCACTTGGGTTTCTGGGTCAAGACCGAAATCTTGGCTCAGCCTCTCTTGCAGATACTTGATGGTCTCGATGCGCTCTGAGAATATCACTATGCGCTCTGTCGGGCTTTGCTTCCATATCTCGCGCAGCTTATCGCGCAGAGCCTGGTAGCGAGGGTCAACGCCTGACTTTACAATCTTGCGCACAGTGGATGTCAGGGATTGCAAGTTGGCATCGTCTGGGGTTTTGGCAAGACGATTCTCGAGGGTAGCCAGTGCGGCTTTGGGTGAAGATAGATAACTCTTAAACACAGTGAGGGCGAACAGTTGATCCTCACGGGCCTCGTCCTTCAGAGATTGGAATTTGATATGTTGAGACAATAACACCTGCTCTTCGTCGGAGGTAAGAGGCACTTGGATGTTATGCACCAAGCGATTCTGGAATTTCTTGCGTATATTCTCGTCCTCGATGTCGTTTTTGAATCGACGCACATAGTAGGGCTTGATATCGGCTTGGTCGTAATTACCGCTACGAGGTATAGATATGGGGTCGAGCATTCGCATTAGGTTGGCGAATGTCTCGGGGTTGCCATTGTGTGGAGTGGCTGAGGTAAGAATCATCGCATCGCACTTCTGGGCCAGGAATTGGGCCAAATCGCCTCGCAGACTGTCTTCATTATCTACCTTGTGGCATTCGTCTATTACAATGATGTCCCAGTGGGTCTTTTCGAGACGGGCGCGGAAATTGGCATTGTTCTTTAGGGTGTCAATGCTTATGATGGTCTTGTCGTAGTAGTCAAACGGATTCTTGTTGGCCGGTATCTCATTTTGTATTTTGGCCACGCCGAGACTGTCGAGGCGTACCAAGGGTATGGCGAATCTATTCCAGATTTCCTCTTGGAACTGGGCCAGGATGCTCTTGAGGGCGCATACCAGTATGCGGCGCCCTCTGCCACGGCGAATCATCTCGGACAGGAATATGCCAACCTCGATGGTTTTGCCAAGCCCCACGCCATCGGCAATGAGCAAGCGGGGACGAGGCAACTCCAGTGCCTTAAGTGTAGGCTCCATCTGATAGTCGGCCAGGTCAAAGGCTCCACTTTGGGCTACGGTGATTTTGCTGGAATTGTAGTCGTTGCTGCGCAGCGAGGTCTCTATCAATAGTCGGGTCTTGCGCCAGCGTGGGTCATTGTCAGCGGTAATCTGGGCTTGATTAGGCACAATGGCTATGGGTTGGTCGAGCCCTGTATCAAAGATGAAGTCATGGCCTCTCACCAAATCACTTATGCCAGTGGCATACAGCAGGTGGGTGTCAGCATCGATAGCCTCAACGCGCCGGAGTATGAAATCCTCGCCACGCACACTGATTCTTTGCCCTGCCGAATAATTTGCCATTGCCTTTGCGTTTAAGTGATAATGATTGTGTAGAAACTTTGCACTGCAAGATTTGCACCACAAAATTACTGGAAATTCTTGAATTTCCAAAATTCCAGAGGCAAAAAGTTTAAGAAATGGATGCTGAACACGCGTGTTCAGATTCTTTATCGGGTCTGGCAGAGATATTGAACACGCGTGTTCAAAATCTATCGGGCGAGGAAGCGGAGCTGTTGCTCGAGCATGGTGAGGGTGGGGGCGGGGACGGAGAGGATGAGGACGATTTTGATGGCCTTGGTGTAGAGAGAGTAGATCTCCATGGGGCGGTGGTGGTCCCAGTCGACCTTCATGCTCGGGGCGT
>JAJBUH010000061.1 GCA_020860445.1 Bacteroidales bacterium
TGGGAGAGTAGGTCACCGCCATCATCAGAGGCCCCGCAAGCGACAGCTTGCGGGGGCCTTTTCAGTGTGGCTGCGCCGGGCAGCGTGGCTGCGCCCGGCAGTGTGGCTGCGCCGCCAATTTTTTATCCTATGATAAACACAAATTCAAGAAAAATATTTATCTTTGCAATCAGATAGATAAATATATAAACCAATATAAGAATCGTATGAGAAAAATTCTACTTGCTCTTGCTGCGGCTGCCTCGATGCAGGCGGTCAACGCACAGACTGTGTTCTCAACTACGTTGAGCACCCAGGATGAATTTGACCAGTGGACCGTCATCGACAATAACAACGATGGCTGGACCTGGCTGTTTGACGCTTCCCAAAACGAAGGTATGCGCACCTACTACAGCTACCACAGCACAAACGCTGCTGATGACTGGTTGATCTCTCCGGCAATCACTCCCAGCCAATCAGGCCAAGTGCTGGTGAAATACAGCTATGTCGGCTCATCGTATGGCGAAAACATGGAGGTATTTTGGGCCAATGCTCCCGAAATTGCTGCTCTACAAGCAAATATGATGAAATCGTATGAGAATCTGCCTTATGAGCAGCAGTCTGACTATTTCCTGATGAATTTTGAGGCTGGTGAAACCTATTACCTCGGATTTCACGCTTCGTCAAAAGCTGATATGTATCGCCTATATCTCAGCCGCGTTGAGGTTGAGTTCGCTTCATCACTCGTTGACCTCTCTCTTGATGAAATCAGCGACCCTGTAAGTGGCGAAAATCTTGGCCAGGAATATATCGCTCTCACCGTATCAAATGCCGCTGGCATGGATACTGCTGAGGAATACAGCATCACGGTCAGCCTTGACGGCAAGGAGATGTTTACCGAGACTATCAATCAACCCTTGGCTGGCGGCGAATCTGCATTTATCGTTCTGTCAACTCCCGTTGACCTCTCAGTATCGCACCGCACCTATACCATCGAGGCTACTGTAAATGTTGATGGCGACATCAATACCTCAAACAACTCATGCACTGTCAAGGTACGCCATGAGGGCGCAGCCGTTGAGCCTTACTTCATGGGCTTTGAGACCGACGAGGATGTTGAGGGCCACGCTTACTTCAACCTCAACGGTGACACTGGCGACTGGGGCATCAGCTATGGCAGCTACTGGAGCACTTTCGCTCGCACTGGCAATGCCTGCCTCGGTTACAACTATGATTCAAGCAATGCTGCTGACGACTGGGCAATCCTTGAGGGAGTACAAGTTGGAGCCGGATACCACGTGCTCAAATTCTGGTACTCGGGCGACAGCAACTATGTTGAGAAATTCAAAGTATGCTATGGCACCCAGCAGACCCCCGAGGCTATGGTCAACGAGTTGGCTGACTTCCCCAATGTCAACAATGGCTCATACCAGGAGGCTATCTGCATCTTCGAGACCGCAGAGGCCCAGACTATCTACATCGGATTCTATTGCTATTCTGATGCTGACCAGAACTGGCTAACTATCGATGACATCACCCTCGAGAGCATCGACCCAGCTGAATCAGACATATCTATCAATACTCTGAGCGAACCTCTGGAATTCTATTCACAGAAATGGTATGACCGCGTTATCTTTGAGCTCTACAACCTGGGTGTAAACTCGGCTGATGTGGATGTGACTATAGCTATTGATGGCGTAAACTGCTATTCGGCCAGCGTAACCCTCCAAGGCCAGGAGAAGAGCGACTATACGGTCGAGAATCTGCTGCGCTCGCTCAGCGTAGGCACTCACACTCTGCGCATCGAGGCTACACTTGATAATGACCCCAACACCGAGAACAATGTAGTTGAGAAGCAAATCCGCGTACTTGGCACTCCCGATATCGCTTATGACTTTGAGGATGGCGAGGTTCCAGAAGATTTCACATTCCGCAACGAAGGCACCTCAGCTCATCCGAGCGCCGCTGATGAGTGGGGCGAACTGGGTTGGGCACCTTTTGAAATCGAGAATCATGACCTGTTTGGCAACTACTGGCTCGGAGGCAATACCTGGCTCACAAGCTCGACCTCAAAGGCCGACATCTGGTGCGTGCTGCCTCAGATGCACGTTGGCTCTTCTGACGCTTGCATGACCTGGGCTGCCATGGGTCTCAACGCACTCTACACCGAGGCTTACAATGTCGAGATTTCGACCGATGAGGATGCTTGGTATTACTACAGCACTGTATTCCAGGAGAGCAGCTTGTTTATGCCCTCATGCGGCGCAGTAGACCTGAGTTCTTATGCTGGCAAGGACGTGTACATCGCGTTCCATGTACGTTCGCTCAACGGCGATGCTATAGCGTTTGACAATATCGAGCTCTACGGCGTGACCTCGACCTCGGGCATCGAGAATGTAAGCGTGGAGAGCGCACGCGAGATCCAGGAGGTATTCGACCTCAATGGCCGCAGCCTCGGCAAGCGCCTCGAATCGCTGCCCCAGGGCATCTACCTGATCCGCTACACCGACGGCACCGCACGCAAAGCCATCCGTTAGTGCGTAGCACGGCTCTTGTTTGCTAACCCCACATGGAGTGCGATAGCACGGAATGTGGGGTCAGAAGATAGGCTATAGAATCTAAGAGTGCGATAGCACGGCTCTTGCTAACAATTGAGCCAGGCTACCGCACTCTATTTATTCAAAAATGCGTAAATGATTTTGGGATATGGGGAAAATTTTGTAATTTTGCAACTTGAAACGAAAAAAACAACAATAACACTATAATATCAGGTTATGATTAACGCCCAAGACATCAAGAACGGCACCTGCATCCGCATGGACGGCCGTCTGTACTTCTGCGTGGAGTTTCTCCACGTGAAGCCCGGCAAAGGCAACACCTTTATGCGCACCAAGCTGAAGGATGTGGTCGATGGCCGCGTGCTCGAGCGCCGCTTCAACATCGGCGAAAAACTCGAGGATGTGCGCGTAGAGCGCCGTCCCTATCAGTATCTCTATACCGAGGGTGACGATGACATCTTTATGAATAATGAGACATTTGAGCAAGTGCCTATCTCGAAGGAGCTCGTGACCGGAGCTGACTTCATGAAGGAAGGCGATACCGTTGAGGTAGTAAGCGATGCCAGCACCGAGACCGTGCTCTACGCCGAAATGCCCGTCAAGACTGTGCTCAAAATCACCTACACCGAACCCGGCATCAAGGGCGACACCGCCACCAACACCCTCAAGCCCGCTACCGTAGAGACTGGCGCCACAGTGCGCGTGCCTCTCTTCGTCAACGAGGGCGACATGATCGAAATCGACACTCGCGAGGGCAGCTACGTCCGCCGCGTCTGATGAATGAAAAATGAAAAGTGAAGAATGAAAAATGGCCATAGCGGTTATTTTTCATTCTTCACTTTTCATTTTTCATTTTTTATGGGAACTGGATGGTGAAGGTGGTATCGGAGTTGAGGGTGCGGAGGGAGAAATGGCAGGAGTGGCCTCGGAGGACCTCGGCGACGAGCATCAGGCCGATGCCTTGACCTTGGGGTTTGGTGGTGAAGAAGGGGGTGAATAGATGCTCGGAAGCATCGGGCGAGAGACCTGCGCCATTGTCGGTGATGGTCACTTGGTCTTGCGCAGTGTTGGCGATGCGGATGTGGCCGTCGGTGCGGCCAGTCGAGAGGATGGCTTCAACAGAGTTTTGACGATATTTACTATCGCTTGTTCCCAAAGCATGGGGTCGAGTTCGACTTCTACATCTTCTTTGTATTCAAATGATGTAGAGATGCCGTAGCTCGCGGCATATTGGGTGATGAATGGTTCGACGGCTCGCAACGAGTCAGCCAAGTCTCTCTTGACGAGCTGCGGCGCCGGGGTCTTGACCAGATTGGCGTAAGCCGAGATAAAGGCAGTCATATTCTGGGCGCGGTCGCGGCAACTGTCGATAGCCTCTGCCACCGAGGCATCGGTCGAGGTGTCGCGCAAGAGTTGCAACACCGAATCGATGCCTCCCATTGTATTGTTGACCTCGTGGGCCATTGTGCGGATAATGCGACCATAAGCATCGCGCTCGGCGCGGCGTACCTCCTCGGTGAGTATTTCTATAATGTAGTAGCTGCGGGGTGCACCTCGGTCGATGAATGATTGGCGCATCACTCGGTAGATGGCGCCAGAATCGCTGCGCAGCGTTCGCGATTCGCCATCGCTGAGCGCGGGCAGCGAGATTTGCTTGAGCATTTGCCGAGCTGCGTAGTTGGTGGATTCTATTTCGCCTTGCAGGTCGAGGATAACGATGCCTTGTTGCGAAGAATCGATCAATTGTTGCAGCAGCTGATTGCGCTCTTGCAGACTGAGGCGTTCGCGCTTCAGCCGTTCCATCAGGTCATTGAATAGTCCTACCACATTGTCGGTGTCTTGCTGACCCACTTGCCTGAGGCGACTGGCATAGTCCTGGGCGCGCAGCAGCCCCATGCCATTCTCTACGGCTCGCCACGGACGCATTATGTTGGCGTAAAACCAGATAATTGCCATGGCCAGCACAGCGAGCGCCGCGGGCATAATCCAGCCAGGCCAGGCCGAACCTTGCCACCAAGCCGCCGCGCAGGTGAGCAGCGACAGAGCGATGATAGACCCCAGAAAGTACCTCATCATTTCAGGCCGAATTTCTCCATGCGTCGGTAGAGGGTCTGGCGCGTGATGCCGAGCATCGAGGCGGCGTGGGCCACATTGCCATGGCAGCGCTCGAGGGCTTCGTTGATGGCTTGTCGCTCTTGGCTTTCCATGGGTCCGGGGGGAGTTGGCTGCTTGGCCTCGGCGATCAGCGGCTTTAGGTCGGGCACGTCGATGCGAGGAGTGGGGGATAGCAGGATGGCGCGCTCCACGAGATTCTTTAGCTGGCGTATGTTGCCGGGATAGGGCAGAGACTTGAGCAACTCAATGGCAGCTGGCGAGAACGATGCATCGGGGTTGGCTCGCTGGGCGAAATGGCGCACGAGCAGGGGTATGTCGCTCTGGCGCTCGCGCAGCGGCGGCAGGGCGATGGTGATGAGGTTGATGCGGTAGAAGAGGTCCTCACGGAATCTGCGGTCGCGCACCATCTGGGGCAGGTTGGCATTGGTGGCAGATACCACGCGGATGTCGACGCGCCGCGTCTTTGTCTCGCCGAGGCGCTCGAAGGCGTGCTCTTGCAGCACTCTCAGCATCTTTACTTGGCACGACATGTCAAGGTCGCCTATCTCATCGAGAAAAATCGTGCCGCCGTTGGCAGCCTCGAATCGGCCTTGTCGTTCCCCTACAGCTCCGGTATATGCGCCACGGGCATGGCCGAACATCTCGCTCTCGAATAGTGACTGGCTGATGCCGCCGAGGTTTACCTTGACGAAAGGCTGGGCCGAGCGGCGGCTGTTGCGGTGGATGGCCTCGGCGATTAGTTCTTTCCCGGTGCCGTTTTCGCCAGTAATCAGCACTGAGGCCTCGGTTGGGGCTATGCGCTTGATTGTGGCCATTATCTCTTGCATCTGGGGAGAGTTGCCGATGATGCCGCAGCGGTCAAAGTCAGAATTCGAGCCTTCGGCCCGGTCTGTATCTGGGGCGAGGGCGAGGGCGGTGTCGATGCGCTGGAGGAGCAGGCGATTGTCCCAGGGCTTGGTGATGAAGTCGGCAGCGCCGAGCCGCATGCCCTCTACGGCCAGGGGTATGCTGCCCCAGGCGGTGATGAGGATCACCGGCATCTGAGGACGCAGCACCTTGACGCGCTGCAGCAGCTCGAGGCCTTCTTGGCCGGTGGTGGAGTTAGTGTAGTTCATATCCATCACTGCCAGGCGCACCGGCAATGAGCGTACTGCCTCGATGGCCTCGTCGGGGCTTTTGGCGAGCGCCACTCGGTGGCCGCTGTGCTCCAGTAGCAGCTTGAGCGATGCCCTCACCGCGCTATTGTCATCTATAACCAATATCATACCACAAAATTACTAAAAATAACTGAGATGACCAAAGGTTATTCTTGTTGGAGGGCGAGGGCGGGCTGGATG